>JAYYFM010000034.1:0-8506 GCA_036158745.1 Thermoplasmatota archaeon | reverse complement strand
GATGGAAGGAGGTGGAATTTGAGGACTCGATCTCCGATAACAACGGTGTGTCCAGCGTTGTTTCCTCCTTGGAAACGTGCCACCCAAGTTGCTTGTTCAGCCAAACGATCAACAAGTTTTCCTTTGCCTTCGTCACCCCACTGCGCTCCTAAAATGACTGTTGCTGGCATGTTGTTCAACCGAAACGAGTGAACGAATGTCCTTGAACTATACGCTTTGACTTCGTCGTTTGCTTGGGACTCGATTGGGTCAATTGAACATACGTTCATATACTGTGGTTCAATCTTCTATGTGTTGGTAGGAAAGTCCAATTCTTTCGTAACAAACGGCGCCCTGCTCAACAACAAATCTGATGCATTAAACACAAACGTTTAAATATACTTGAATACAATTACTATACCTGGAGTTGAGAAGATGAGTGCGAGTTTTGATAGTGGAAGCGAACGGTCACAAAATGAAACGAACGTTTCGAGCGAACGACGAGTCCTCGAAGGCCACACTCGGCCATGCGAGGAATGTGCTGCGGTCGATTGGAGTCTCGATACAACACGTGGCGAGGTCACTTGCAACAGCTGTGGCCTCGTCGTCGAGGAGAATGTTCCAGATCCAGGTGCCGAGTGGACCCAACGAGACCGTGGTGAAGATCGCTCTCGAGTTGGAGCGCCAATGACCTACACGCTCGCTGACCGTGGACTCAACACAACCATCGATGTTCGTGATTTGAACACTGGCGCAGCAAGCCGCCATGGGATTTCAAACCAGAGTCGTCGAGAATGGCGTCGTCGCCGAATCATCGATGAGCGCTCAAAGACGCGCAAGAGTCGAGAACGTAACCTCGTCAAAGCGAACCAGTTCATTCGAGATCGTTCACAACTCCCGGTTGCCATGCAAGAAGAGGTCGCTCGGTTGTATCGCCGTCTTTCCGACAAAGGATACGTCACTGGTCGTTCCATTGCAGGGGTCGCTGCTGCCTGCACCTACCTTGTTGCTCGCGAAGAGAACGTCCCGCGACAAATTCCCGACATTGCCGAACAATTTTCGATTGAAGAAAAGGAATTGTCACGTCTTATTCGTCAGGTCTCTCGCATGCTCAACATGCATTCCATCAGTTCCCCAGACCAATACATCGATCCGTTCATGTCGAAGCTCGAACTTGCTCCATCGATGCGAAGTCAAGTGCAACATTTGTGGTCTGTCATCAAGCCTCATGACGATGTTTGGCAAGGGAAAAAACCGATGGGCGTGGCTGCTGCTCTGATCTACAAAGCATGCAATGAGTCGGGTTCTCCCCGCACACAATCAGAGATTTGTTCCATTGCAAACGTCTCTGAAGTCACACTACGTGGTCTTCTTCGATTAATTGAAGGCCTCTTGGTCAAACTTGGTGAAGCCTCCCAACAATGAGACCCTAAGTTTCTTGAAGCGATTCAGGTTGGGGGAATCATGGGATTCAAAGCCAAGGCCCGTAAGAACAAGCCCAAATCATCCGATGATGGGTCTGAAAAGAAGAAATCAAGTTCAGGTGAAGTTCCTTGTGCAGTTAAGTCCTGCGACCGATTTGCCGACAAGAAACTCGGAGGCCGATCTCTTTCCTTCGATGATGCGACAGAGATGTGGGGCTCAGGCAACTTTGTCTCGACCAAGGGCCGGGTTCGTGTATGCAAATCCTGCTATCGCTCTTGGAAGAAAGAAAACAAGAACGACGACATGTACTGATTCACTTTCACTTTCAGTTTCGACCCAAGCGAAAGCAGGTATACCGACTGCACTCAGCAACAAGGTATGCGTAACAACCGAACAACGGTACGAAGTCTTGTCACAACCCAAGGCACATGTCTTGCCATGAGCGATGGATTGGTGATTTGGGAAACACCAGCATACCGAAGAACGCTCCATCTGAGAACAGCCGCGACTGCTATTCTTGGCATCAAGGAAGACGACATCGCTCTCTCCAAACTCTATGTTGGTGACAAACTTGGTCAACTCCACATTGTACAGCTTCCCGAATTCACGCTCATATCCACTTCAACCATCAGTCATGCATCACTTCGATCCATGTGTATGAACGACCAATCTCAACTCCTCATCGCCGATGCCGAAGGACGCATCTTCGCTGCAGATGCCGATGGGAAAGCATCTCTCTTGTTCGAAACCAACCGCTCTGTATCTTCCATACGAGCTGAGCGTGGAACCATTCGTATCCAATCCGGTTGGGAACAGTGTGTCTACAACCATGATGGAACCCTCTCAAATCGGAAGGATGCTTCAACCTCGTTTGGAGACAATCTCATGCTCCGTAGGATGCGAGAGAAAAAAGCGATTGAGGCTCAACGACGTGAGGCTGAGGCTCAACTCAGATTGTTGCCATCGGCCTGATTGGTTTCCTGCTCCAATCGTGGCCAAGCGGGAACTGGCTCATGCCAGAGCGATGTATGTGCAGGTTTGGGCCATGAACGCGGCAACACACCTTGTTCTTCGATGATGCTTTCGAGCATAGTGATGTGACGCTGGACTGTTTCAGCAATATGATCTGAACCTTTGATGCTTGGTCCGTGCATTGGAATGAGTTTCTCCGCACCAAGTTCTTTCAGTCGTTCAAGACTCTCTTTTCCATCAATAAGATTCCCTGTTGGCACATCCCAACGCATTGGGCGGTCGGCTCTCGGCAACAATGCACCTGCAATGACCGTCTTTGCAGATGGAATGTAGACCATGAGATTGCAACTGCTTGGACCAGGTGCTTCGATGAATTCGATGGTTTGACCTCCCAGCATTGATTCCTGATGCATATCAAGTTCCATTGCATTTACAATTGGCATATCTGAGTCAAATCTGTTGGCCCATGTTGTGAAAAAGTCACCTGTTGCAAGGGAAGAAATTGCTGATGCGTGAGCTTTGATTGGAACATTTTCAAAGCGCTCTGAAATCGAGGCACAACCTCCACTGAACGGATAGCGTCGTGAGGTGAGGACGATTTCTCGGAGTGTCAGGTCCTCACCGAGTTGACCAACAATGCGTTCTTGTTGAAGCAGTTGGTACCAAGCGGTACCAGAATCGATAAGGATGGCTTGCTCTGAATCCATCAGCAGGACCGCATTCGCATCGTGATGAATTCCAGGAAGACGCACGATGCGCATGGTGTACGGTACTCCCTCAAGTGTTTGAATCATGCCATCCTGTTGTCTCGATTCCGGTGGTTGCGATTAAATAGAGGAAGTTGGTCGCAAGGCCATGGCACGATTTCCTGAGGCTGAGGCTCGTATGCTTCAACGTAAAATTTGCATGAAGTGCAATGCTCGTAACGCCGTCCGTGCTGCTCGCTGCCGAAAGTGTGGCTACAAGGGCCTGCGTCCAAAGAACATTGAGCGTAAGGGCAACTGATCTTCACGGTAGTATCAATGGCAGAATGGATGCCATTGGGTCCCCAATCAACCACAATGGTAGAATTGCTGGGAACAAGAACAACAACAAGGGTAGTTTCAAACTGACCCATATTCGTTCAGCACCGATATCCTCTAGGCGCTTGATGTGCTCATTCATTTCCTCATCTGTCGGCGTTCTACGTGGTGCACGCTTTTTGTGAATCAGGACAGTTTCACCACTCGGCATGTCCATTGTATCAGAAAGAATCCAAACATGACGATCGCGAACGGTTGCTAACGGTACAGAAAGAGACATCCAGGCCATGAAGATGTCCGAAACGCTCCTTACAGAACCCGTTGCAATGTTCCTCAACAACAAGATGATTGGAATGAGGACAAACAAAAATCCACCCCAAATCAAGAGACTCAGTGATGGAGGGAGATGCAGAACAATCTCATCCATCGCTGTCTCTGAGTAAACCGGTACTTCTGCCCACGAAGGGAATAGCAACGTGACCCACATCAATGCCTTCGCATCCGCACCACCGTGGATGAACCTGAATCTCCAAGCAAGGTCGATGACAAACAGCGTGAACAATGCTCCAATGTACGACCACCACAAGGTTGCTTCCGTCGTCGCCTCACCAATGAGAACATCAAGTGGTGAAACCTCCATGAATCGCAGAGCTCCTGCAACCAATCCGATTACTGAAATGAGATACCACAACAGAACAATCTGATCCATCCGATTTCCTTGACGGGCATCCTTCATCGTGGGTCGACCGATTACAGAACCACTTGCATAAGCAAGGAGTGCAGATGCGGTGAACCATACAGACCAATGGGGGGCCTGTATCAGTAAATCGAGAGACCAAATAAACACAATCGGCTTGGTCCAAACCATCCAATGTTCGTTCGAAACACGACGTTCCTTGTGGTCGAACCATGCAGCCCATCCCATACAGAGAATAAGAACACCCATTCGTGCCCATCCAAGAATGGTTTCTGCGTCGGCATCCATTGAAGTGGCCACGTCGCCAATGACCTTAAAGACGGCCCACGACAAGAAGGGAATATTGGGCATTCCTAGGGGCTGACAAAATGGACGTTGAGACACGACTACAGCAAGTTGCGACCGTCATCAATCAAATCGATGACCCGAAGGTTCCTCGAAACATTCGCAAACAAGCGAAAGAGACCTGTGAAAACTGGTTGCTCAACAAAGGGAAGAAGCTCGATGTTCGCATCGCTATGTCCCAATCCAAGCTTGAAGAGTTGTACGAAGATCCGAACATTCCGCCGGAATTCGGAACACTCATTCTCATGATTAATACTGAACTTGAAAAGATTCTCACGGATATTCTGTGATCACTCTTCTTCTTCCAGCTGTTCATAGAGGGATTCTAAGACCATTCTGTTGGATTTCTTCAATCGTCCAGATTCAACATCAATGTTGTTTAATTGTAGGACATAGGCATCGTTGTCGTACAAGGAAGCCGCCTCTTGAATGAACGTGTACTGTTCTGTTGTGATGCGGTTTCGCTTCAGAGAACGTTCGATGGCATGCTTTGCTGCAACCTTAGTCATCTGACGGTCGCTTAATCCAAGGATGCGTTGGAGCTCTTCCAACGATCGACTTTCATGACTAGAGATTCGACCATCCTTCATAGCCTCCTTCCAAGCCTCATCGATCGATGGTGCTCGTTCTGCAAGTAGAATTGCAATCGGACGAGTCGGTTCTATGTTCTCAAGAACAATCTTGAAAATGACTGTGAATGGAACGACAAGTACCATGCCGAGGATACCCCATACCCAATACGAGTACGCTGTTGTAAGGAGCAGCAATACAGGAGATATGTCCAATGCACGTCCAGCCCATTTTGTCTCAATGATGCTTCCCCAGAGTTGTTGGTTTGATACGAGTAAAATCAACAGGATAAACCACCCAACAGGCGACAAGGTTACGAATCCGAGAATCAGAGGTGGAATCGTTGCTATCAGTGAACCAATGTAAGGCACGTAATTGAGAATGAAGGTGAGCAAAGCCCACGTAAACCACAAATCGATTCCGAAAATGAAGAGGATGATCGCTGTAATTCCTGCAGTACCCAAGCCAACACCCGTTTTGACAACGACATACGTATTGATGCTCTCTTGAATCTGGATCTGCATATCTTGAACACGACCAGATACACCACCTGGCCAAGCTCTTTCGATTCGACCTGGCAAAAAGTTCGCTTCAAATATGATAAAAATAAGGAAAAAGGACACTGTCAAACCCATCCCTAGCAAGTTTCCTACACTGGAGACCACCCCTCCAACAAGATCGGCTATACCTGAATCACTCGACAAAAGACCCATTTCTGCGAGGTCTTCAGTAAATGTTCCATTGGTAGAGTTCAACGATTCAGTAATGGACGAGCCAACAACAGGCGTCCCTTTCAATTGGTTCCAACGATTGTCCAATTTCTGATTGTACTGCTTGATTCGATCTTCATCATCAGCAAGATCACTCACTTGATCGAAGGCGAGATAACCCGCAGCGACGACGATCAGAAATGCTGAGAGAATCATCGTAACATAGGAAAGACCGATTGGAAACCCATTCTTTGAAAGATAATCAGCACCGGGTTTCAGCACAAAGTAAATTCCAAGTGCGATGAAAAACGGTTGGAAGATTCCTTTCAGTTCAATCATCCAAACAGTAAGCAACGTCAGAAGGATGGCTGCAAACGCAAGATTACCGAGACGCTTGTGAAACGTCTCATTATCGAACACAGACCCTTGCCCGACCATATGTTGCTCTATTGGATATCACGTTTGAATTTATTGTGACGTTTCCTCGGCCTGAGAGAATTCAACTTTGAACGAGAGTAGGAAAGCAAGCATCATCAAGACGCCACATATGTGGAAGGCTGTATGGTAATCAAAGAATCCAGTGCGGTCCACCGTGATGGTCCAAACATATCCACCGGTTAGTGGACCCAAAATTCGAGCAAAGGATGAAAGCGATTCTTGTGAACCCATGACTGCACCCAATTCGTAATCATCACGACGAGCCAAGGAGGTAAGAAGCGTGCTTGACGAGGGTTGGAACAATCCATTTCCTATAGCGATGCATCCTGTGATGAGAATCATCCAAGTCCATACGAAATCCAGTGTTGAATATGGAATTAAGACGAGACCGATTCCAGAGAGAACTGAACCGAATCGTAGGATGAACAATGAGCCGAATTTACGCGTCAGCGGACCAATGAGACCCCCTTGTGTGACAATCCCGAGGATACCAATCAAGGCGAAAATGCGTCCATTATCGGCCTCACTAAATCCGAGTCCTCCGGTGGCTGGATCCATTTGCGTGTAAAGGATGAAGACAGCATGCATGACCGTGAATCCAAACATGTAGAGGAATGTGACCCACATTAGCGATCCGATGTTTTTGGTACCGAGCATTCGCTGTACATTGGAAGCCGTTCGTTTCATTGTAGCTGTCCAAGTTTGTGTTGTTCGAGTTGAACGTGCCTCCGGAGCGAGGGATTCGGGAAGATATCGGAACGCTAGAAGAAGCGATACGATTGAAAGAACACTCGCAAGAAGACAAGGGAGGAGGTAAGGATGTGTATCGAGAATGGTTCCTGCAAAAATATCCCATCGCTCAGCAGGAGCCGAGAGTTCTCCTCCTAAGAACGGCCCAATGGTGAATCCAAGGCCAAATGCTGCTCCAATCAATCCCATTCTCGCAGCGAGTTGTTTCGGTGTACTCACATCCCCAATGTAAGCTCGAGCAACAGCAATGTTTCCGTTGAACACGCCTGCGAGGAAACGTGCTACAAGAGCCATCAACAAGGTGTTTGCGAGACCAAACATGGTGAAGAAGACCGTGTTTCCAACCAAACCTATCATCAGTACTGGGCGTCGGCCAATCCTGTCGCTTAAACCGCCCCAAACTGGAGAGAAGAGGAATTGAGCTGCCGAATAAGAAGTCATCAACAAGCCGACCCAAATTCCTGTCGAAGTGATGTTTTGATCAGCAGCCAAATCTTCGACAAGGTAGGTCAGGAATGGGATAACAATACCAAAACCAATCATATCGATCATGGTGACGAGGAAGAGAACAGCCAGTGCGCCCTTCCCTGCAACAAGAGTGGATGGTGCGTGAACGTCATCATCCATAGTCTACTGGAGGTAGTCCTCCCTTTGAAGTCATGCTTCAATCGTGGAATCAAATCGAGGTTGTTGGGCCTGTCAAATCTGGAGTCAGACGATCGATGACTGAGCCAAGACGTTCGACCAAACTCTGCTTTTGCTCGTGCGTAATGAGTGCATGCTCCATGACTTCATCCAATGTGTCGACCGCTATGACCTCAATCTTACCTTCGAATTGCTCATCCAACAACACGTCTTGCATGTTAGATCGTGGGATAACAACCGTCTTGACACCAGCACGAGCAGCGGCCTCAATCTTTGCAGTGACACCTCCGATTGGAAGGACTTCACCACGAACGGAGAGCGAACCAGTCATGGCAAGGTCTTGGCGGATTGGAATGTTCTCGAGCGCGGAGATGATGGCTGTTGCGATGGTGATTGAGGCAGAGTCACCATCGACGCCGTGCGTGTCGACAAACTGAATATGGATGTCGTAATCTGATACGTCCTTACCCGTGAGTTTCTTGATGACTGCACTCACGTTGGTGACACTCTCCTTGGCGAGATCACTCAGACCACCGGTTGCGTGAATCTTTCCGCCACCACCTTGAGATGGTGTGACAAGCGCTTCCACAGGCAACATGATGCCAGAGAAGTCAGAGAGACCCGAGTTTGCGCCAAGGACAGCAAGGCCGTTTACACGCCCAACACGGTTTCCGGAGTTGACGATGAGAGCGTAGTCCAAACGACGTTCAATCATTCGGTCAGCAACTTGTTGCTCAAGTGGCTTGGCAATCGAACGTGCTGCTAGAACGTGAGCATCCGTGACGTACGGTGCTCCGTCTTCAGCAGCAAGATCTCCAGCGATTCGAACCAATCCACCGAGTTCACGAAGGCGAAGAGAAAGTTTGCCTCGGCGGCCTGCACGACGTTGTGCTTCACGCAGAATCAATGCAACACCAGACTTGTCAAAGTGGGGGATTTCTCGAGTACTGCCC
>JAYYFM010000033.1:0-8558 GCA_036158745.1 Thermoplasmatota archaeon | reverse complement strand
AGTTCCACCGATTTCATGGACATATCAGATGCAATATTCCTCGATGAAACCATTGCGAACTCGTTTGTTATCTCCTCACAAGTGTTCCCAGATCTCGTGAACACAACAGATTGGTTCATTTCTGTCACAACGTTTGACGATGACGAGGTTCGAAAAACCGTTGACGCCAAGAAAATCAACTCTGTCGATGCATCTGGACAGGTTACTGGTGACACAAGTGCTGGAAACGATCTCGAATCGCTGTTGACAACTCCGAACCTCCTCGCTGCTGGCCTTGTTGTTGTCTCATTGTTCCTATTGCTTGCCATCGTTCGTGGACGCGGCAGGCAAAGTCAGAAAGAGAAGGAATGGGAACTGCAGACAGCAACGTGGGGAATCAGCGACGACCCATGGAACTCACCTCCACAATCGAGCGTTCCTCCGCCCCCTCCTGCAGCACAGGTTCAGGCTGATTCGCTGTTCAGAGCAGCAGAGCGTATTGACTCGCAGAACATTGGTCGAGAACAGTACAATGCTCCAAGGCCAGTAATGAATCCTGTACGATCACCAATCGACAACGATCTGTTGAATGATCTCGATATTGGAACGCCTCAACAACCATCCAAGGCCGGTATTGACACATCCTTCCTTGATGACTTGTTGTGATACCGTGATGCTCAAGGCATAGTGCGCCAAGGACAGGCCATGAGCGAGGTGAACCCGAGTCCTCGCTCTTCTGTATTCACAACCATGAGATTCTCTCAAGAGCGTGGAGTGTTCTTGTTCGGCCATCACCTTACACGTATGCTTGAGCATGCAGCAAAATTGAGGATTGATGAGATCAATATGAACCGAGAATCCTTCCTTGAACTTCTTCACAAGAATCCTCCTCAGATATCTGAAGGTCTCGTTCGAATCGAATGTACAAAAAACTCTGAACTCAGTGTTGCATATCGGCCGTTCGCAATTCAGAACGAAGCAATCGATGCCATAACGGTTCCAAGCCCAATTTGGCCCCCGCGTGTTGCAGGAACAAAGCACGGTGCGTGGGGAGCATACATCGAAGCTCGGAATTATGCTGAACAAAAAGGAGCTGATCTAGCGCTCATGGTCCACGACTTCTCAATCGTTGATGGTGATCGATGTACACCTCTTGTTTTGGATGAGGATGGAGTGGTTTGGGTGAGTCATGCAAACAGTTCCGTCTCATCGATTACACTCAATGCAATTCATGACTCAATTCTTGAAGCAGGATTCCATATTCAACAAGGTAACTTGAACGAACGACTCGTTGCACGGTGTGTAGAAGCAATTGCTGTTGGTAGCGGTGTTGGTGTTTTGAAGATTGATTCCATTGACAACGAAACAATTGGTGATGGAAGCACTCGCTTATTCGATGTGTGTATCAATGTGCTTGACGATAACTACGACAATCCTGACAATTGGGAGGAGGTTTGGGGCCATGTTGCTTGAACCAATCCGTCATCACTTGATCGAACAAGGCCTTCTCGGCGAAAAGGCGGGTCAATATGGAGGGCCCGACGAAGTTATGTTGGTCTCAGCAGGCCCAACCAGCCACCTTTCGCAATTTTCATTGTTGTGCGGACCAGCGAGTCGACGCATTCTCATCCGACAACCCTCAAGGAATGTTGTCGGGGCTGCAAAGGAACACTCTCCTCTTGCTGGAGAAACCAAATTGGTCAGTACTGCTCCGTTCCTGTTTGAGCGAGAGACTTGGGACGGAACACAATGGCGGTTGGATGCTTCAACAACAACAGCATCCCTAGCAGATGGTTTGAGACAGTTGTGTTCGAAAAGCGATTCTGACTTTTTAGGAACCATTCCCGAATCGATACCTTTTGTTGGTCCATTTTGGACAGGAGCCCTATCTTACGATTTATTGCAACTCACGCAACCCATTCGCCTACAACATCTTCCGCAGGAAGGTGAGTTGTTGTGTGTGTTGTGGGAAATCCATCACTGCGTCGTTCATCAGAAAAGCACCGATTCTCTCGTTGTTCTTTCAACGGATGATGGATGGGAAGTGAACGTTCAAGCTGCGCTCGAAAAGGACCTGCTGGAGTACACTCCTCCGACTGTTCGTCTTAGTCAAAAGCCAACTTCAACGTGCACCGATGAAGAACATGAGGATATTGTACGCAAAGTCCATTCTGCAATCGTTGATGGTCAGTTGTACCAACTCAACTATGGTCGTACCTGGGAAGGTGAAATACAATCCGAACCTTGGACGGTCTTCTCTCACTCCATTGCTTCAAATCCTGCCCCGTATTCCGGTTTTGTGCATGTGAAAGACGAGGGTTTCTCACTCGTATCTGCATCGCCAGAATCACTCCTTACTACAAAAGATGGAATCATTACGACTGCACCAATCAAAGGGACAGCTCCTCGGGGAGCATCGGATGCTGAAGAATCGCTCCTGCGCGAAGACATGATCTCGGATCGCAAGGAGCGCGCCGAACATCGAATGTTGGTTGATTTAATGCGGAACGATGTTGGTCGGATTTCCAAACCAAACCAGGTCTGGGTGGACCGATTTGATGTCGAGGCATATGCTGAAGTTCAGCATCTCGTTTCCCGAATTAAGGGCAAGTTGGATGATGGCGTGGACGTCTTCGATTGCATCGAGAATGTATTTCCTGGCGGTTCAATTACAGGTTGCCCGAGAACCGTTGTATGTGCTGCAATCGATGAATTGGAGCGACGACCACGATCGTTCTGGACCGGGTCAATGGGATGGTTCGATCCATCAACTGGATGCTCATCCTGGAACATTCTGATCCGAACTGCTGAACTTCGAAGGAAGGGAGGGGGATGGTATTCACGGGTCACAGCAGGAGGAGGGATTACCATTGAATCCAATCCAAAGTCCGAGGTTGCTGAAGCGAAATGGAAAGCAAACGCACTGCTACGATCGTGTGGATGGTTGGATGAGGCTGCCCAATCCAATCCAGTCAAGAGCTTAGCTATTCATCCACTTCCACTTGAGAGCAATCAAAGCAACGACACAACCCCAGCGGCCATTCATACACATACGTTTGAGAAACATGCAGTTCTTCTCATCGACAATCTTGATTCATTCACCTACAACATCGCACACAGCATTTGTGGACTTGGACATCATGTAAACATCGTTTCAGGACGAGACACGTTAGAATCATCCGCTCAACTACTCATTGACGAGTTACAACCATCTCACATCATCCTTGGACCTGGCCCCGGTTGGCCACAAGACAGTCAACTTACCATGGATTTGGCATCGTTGTCGCTTCAGGGACAAACCCCCCCGCTGCTTGGCATCTGCTTAGGACATCAGGCGATTGGATTAGCGTCTGGATTCGAATTGGTTCCAAGTCCAATCGGGCCTGTTCATGGTACACCTGTCAAGTGTATTCATAATCAGAAGGGATTGTTTAATGGAATGGACGAGGTTTCGATGACGAGGTACAATTCATTGACATTGCTCACGGCAGATCTTCTTGCTCACCCAATCATCGTTGTTGATGCAACAGATGATACAAAATCGCTCGTGTTAGGATTGCACTCGAATCAAGCACCTGTGTTTGGTGTCCAATTCCATCCTGAATCAGTCGGAAGTCCATCTGGTCTCAAAATCCTCTCGAATTTCTTGGAGTATTGAGCGCATGGTTGAAATGACGGCAGACATTGGCTAGGAATGAGGGAAGAAGATGCCTATCTGTCGACTCTGCTCAGGAACATATCCTCGTGAATTTTTCATCCATGGAAATGGCCCCAACACCCAAGTTTGTTCCCGCTGTGGCGTTGAGCACGGTTACGTCAGCAAGGACGAGGCGGCAAACCTCTACGATGACACATTGAAGTCCGCTCGACTGAGCACAGTTACTCGTCGATATCGCCCGTTCCTTTACCTCACCGTGTTGTGGGGGCTCTACATCACCACTGTTCGCAGTATCGACCCTTGGGGATGGTACATGTTGATCATGTTGGCATTGCTCACACTGGCCTCCGTTGTTCTCTTCTTCACAAGTGCAGCAAAGTATTCCAGCACACTTGCTCGATTAACGCCCGACTATGAACGTCCAAAAGGGCACTGAATACTTACTTTGAGTGGATTCTCAAAACATCTCCATCGGAGAGTTCGTGATCAGCTCCAACGATTCGACGAGTACGTCCGTCAACACCTTTGATGAAACCATCACCAAGATCTGAATGTACCTTGTATGCGACCTGTTTCGCTTGTATTCCGTCTTGAACGACAAGGGCATCTGGAAGCACGTTGCCATCACCATCTGTCCACTGGCTTTCATCTTGAACCGGATACACGACAATGCGTTGAAGCTCATCGAAGAGAACCTGATCAAGCAACTTGATGAGTCCAGTTCCTTGTAATTTCTCGACTCGCTCGGCGAGTACTGAGAGCCCTTTCTCTTGAGCCACACTCATCGGCTGATCTTCGTTCAACTTGAATGTCGTATCACCTGCAACATATGTGATGAAGCCCGCTTTCCCTGCCTGTCGCAGTGCAAGTTCTGTTTCAGCAGAACATGGCGTGAATGTGGGAAGGACGCTTCCCAAGTGTTCGAGAACACCTTCAGGCGCAAGATCCGCTTTGTTTCCTGCAATGAAAATTGGAAAGAGATGCTTGCGAATGGAAGAGGCAAGAAGCATGAGAATATCATCCGACCAGTCCCATGGGGATGTCATGTCTTGATGCTGTTGTGCGAAGGCGTCAAACGAACGTTGGCATATCTGATCGGTTGCACCCAATCCGGAGAGACGTTCTTGCAGAAACTGAGTGAATCCTTTGACACCTTCTGCTTGAATTCGACGTGCACCTCTCGACCAACCGTCTTTGACCAGGCCAAGAATCCATGCATCGAGTTCGCCAGTAAGGAATTCTACTTCGGCCAGTGCTTGCTCAATAGCTTGATCTTTTGTTGCTTTGATACCCGTTGGATTCCCTTCAATATCTGTGGTTCCTGCAACATCAATGACTTGTATCAAGGCGTCACATTCAGCCAAATCGGAAAGGAATGCATTGCCACGCCCACGCCCTTGGCTCGCTCCAGGAACAAGTCCTGCTACATCGACCAGCATGCATGGAACATAGCGCTGATGACCTTCGCAGGAGCCTGTTCGAGGTGAACAGATACTCCCCCCTCGATCGTCGCTTAGTTGGGCCCGTCCGTCTTCCTCGAGACGCTTTCGCAATGTTCCACATGGACATGGTAGCCGACTTGGTATGAATGAGAATCCGACATTTGGTTCAATGGTACAAAAGGGGTAGTTCGCAATATCGACAGGTATCAATGTTGAAGCAGCAAAAAACGTCGATTTGCCGACGTTTGGTTTTCCAACCAATCCGATACGCACGGTTCAACCGCCTTACTATCACTCTTCTTCGGTTACGCCAGAGCGGATACGAGCAATGGCGATGTCAAGTTCAGGAAGGTTGACTCGCCCGTCGCCATCGAGATCGATGAATTCCATCAACTTAGCAATGTCCCAAGGCGGCAAATCTGCAATGTCCGCACTGCGCAGCGCTTGTTGTAGTTCGTATCCATCGATGAGACCAGAATCATCGAGGTCAATGGAGCGGAAGAATTCGAAGATGCTCATGTCCTTTTTAGCAAGATAATCGGACAACATTTCCAATTCGTTCTTCTCAACCGGGAACTCATCGATTTCATCGTTGTGAAGTGTCGATGATACATCGATGATGGTCACGCCACCTTCATCTTCGACATCTGCACCAACCACGAGAATGGTGTCAACACCAACGCCTCGCTGTAGAAGCTTGCGAATGGAGGTTTCACCACGTTGAACGGAGTAGCGGGAGATGTCGGAAACCGTAGAAGCAGATGTATCGACCTTGATGCCGCCAACCGATGTGCGAATGAGGTTGAGGAAGAGAAGAATAACACCGATGGAGCCAAAATAGAACAAAACTGCTGCAGTGAGACTGAATCCACCATCGGTCATAACAAGATCTTCGCTTCCCGAGTCCAGCAGTGCTTTCTCAGTGAAGTCGCCCATGAGTTTTGCAACGGTTGAGGTAACGCCACCGAAGGCAATCAACATCGTTGAAAGAGACGCTGAGGACGGAGATGCAAGTTGCCGGTTTCCTGCAAGTGGATACGATTCAGCTACACAGGCGACCGCCATGAGTCCTCCAACAGTCCACATGAAACCAATATCGACAGTGGCTGCCATGTCGTTCAAAGCACCGAGACCGATGAAGACGTCAAGGGAAGTGAAGTATCCACCAAGAGCAAACAGAGGAAAGAAGACCATGGCCAAGGTTGCTGCAAGTGCACCTGGTCGAGCGACGACACCTGTAGCGTTGCTTAACGAGGTCATGATGATGTTCACTGAACCTGCCATAATCGGCAGAAGGGCGAGGGTCATGGTGATGGCACCAAGGTTCTCAAGCAACGTACCTGCATCTGCTGAGGTGAGCAGGAACGGCGGTAGTGTCAGGAAGAGGAGGAGGAGGCTGGCCTTGGTCATCGAGTCAGACCAAATCGGCCGGCTTGCTGCACGAGGTACGACGTGATATGCTACGGAGAACATCAACGCGATGAGGGTCCACGATTGTGACATTCGCTCGCCAAGCCAAACGGTTTGCGTCGAACCGACCAACTCGCCAAAGAATCGGAATTGTGATCCGAAGATGAACGATGCAAGAGCCATGAACAAGAACCAGTTGCTTGCTGAGACTATCTCTCCCTTGCGTTGTGCAACAGTCAAGAGAACGTTGATCATAACAGCGATGATGATGAAAGAGCGAAGTGCATGCATGAAGAGATCTTGAATGAGAGCCTCATTTGCCTCTGTTAAGTCGATGAGAAGACCGAGAATGGTTGGCAAGAGCATCGAGGAGATGGTTAGGACTGAGAACAGAATTGCGGTGAGGCTTGCGTTTGCCTCACTTGCAAGACGCCCTGCTCCGGCACGTGCTGCAGCAACGAGGCCGCCGCCAATGAGAATGGACATGAGTCCCGTCATGAGGGTGACATCGATGAAGGTGTTCAGTGCGCTACCGTCATCATAGGACCAACCGATGCTAGCAAGGGAGTCAAGCGCTGTTCCGTCGTAATCATGCCACAAGCCGAGGAAGGTCCCAATGGCAGCAAACGTTAGCCAAATCATTCCAAAGTTCATCCATGTCTTGGAACCGCTGCCCTTGTCGTCATTGAACAAGTCAACGATACCGGCTGGTGCTTTGTTGAGGAGGAAGAAACCGAACTGGCGCAATGGAGCGGACATATTACCGATTCCACGTTGAACATAGAAGGTAGCAAAACCAACGACAGTGAAGAAGAAAATCAGTGCGGAAAATACAGCGATCATGCATATCACCTCAATCTGCTAGGACCTCGCCTGCAAGTGTGGAAACAATCGCCCCGAGACCGATGATAAATCCAAGCAAGTAGTACCAAATTCCTGATCCTCCAAGATTCGACATCAATGGGACAATATCACCAGCAACTGGAATGTTGTCCCATCCGAAGATTGTACTGAAGAGTCCAAACATTCCTACTGTTACTACAGAAAGGAGAACAAGAATGACGCGGCTTGATGATGGTTCAGCGGTTCCTATGACTGCATCGGGGATTTCTGTACTGTTCGACATGAGGTGCCCTCAGGTGCCCTAGATGGACATGCCTGCGACTCGAAGCGCGGTGATAAACATTCACCAAGAGCATCATTGGAGCATTCAATAAATCGCTCTGCTCAAGGAGAACGAAGAATTTCTCTGAGTGAGCCCCGTCGAGGCATTGATGTACCCAAAGGAACCGGTATAGAACGGTCATTGGTTAACTCTTGACTCCAGCGTTTTTTGCACTCACAATCCAATCCATCGAACTCGTTCAATGATCCTGATACGGCGTAACGTTCGATAGCAGCAACGACTTCTCCATCGCACTCTCCACAGTTGTGGGAACCTCGAATCTTTCCACCCGCAGTTGGGTGTATGATCAACCGTGAAATTTGGTCATCATCTCCATTCATACCTCCGTTTGGATGGACGATGTGGTGGCTCTGTTGGATCAGTTCAACCAAGGACCAAAGCCATGGTGGACGATATTCTCTATGTCGATGAAGACGGTCGATGACGGTGCCACGCTGAATGTTCATTGGGTTGATAGATATCTCATCGCTCTGCTCAGCAACCGCTTCAATCCACTTAACACAGTGATCGAGTGCATCAGCCTCACTCATGAACGGAGGTTTGAACATGAGATATGTCTTCACTCGAAGATTGAATTTCTGAAGGCGTTCAACCGCTCTATCCCACGATGCGGCAGAGAACCCTTTGTTCACATGAAATCGTAGAACTTCATCATCGTATGCTTCAAGGCCAATTGCAACGGTAAAATTTGGATTCATCGAAGTTGCCCACGCCAACTTTTCCTCTGTGAGTTGTTCAGTTCTGCTTTCAACAATAAGTTCCTTACCAAGTTCGAAACAGTCGCGTAGAACAGTTTCTTGGAAATCAACTGGAATTTCTCGGTCTTCAAGCAAAGAACCAGACGTGTACACTTTCACCATGGCTTGGCCTTCGAAATTATTGA
>JAYYFM010000032.1:0-8657 GCA_036158745.1 Thermoplasmatota archaeon | reverse complement strand
AGAAGTTGGAGTAAATGGGGCCGTGGCCGGGAATTGAACCCGGGCTGGCAGAACCACAATCTGCCGTGCTAACCCCTACACCACCACAGCCATGGGGAGTTGTCCGTCATGGGCGTGGTATTTCAACAAATCGTCGTCGTATCAAGAAACCCGTTGTTTGAAATGCTACCACCTATTCCTGTGGACATGCGACGAAAGTGGAATGCTGTCCTGTTGTTTTTCGTTCTAAGTGCTGCACTCACTTCACCTTTGGTTTCAACGAGTTCTGCACGTTCCGTCCATGAGACTTCAGATTACGATTTGTTTCCACAGGGTGATTTGACAGATGCTTCTCAATGGACCGTTGGTGCAACCACGTCGTTTACATCTCAGCCTGCGGATTATACGGAATCCATGGTGGCTGATCAACGAATGACCATGGTCCATCAGCGACCTCAAAACACAGACACATTGTCGTATTGGAGTCTCAATAGTCCTTCAGAATCGGACAATGTTGTCGGTGCGCCAGATGGTCTCTACATGTGGTCGTCTGGCCCGATTATGAGCGTCCAAGATTTTGATGTTTCATCATCGACTCAATACATCATTACGGATGTGAGTGTCGTTCTTGCCTTCAAGATTACAGACGCCCTCCACATTGATTCCGTTCGTTTGTCCATGGACTGGTCGAACGGGTCTGAAATCCTTCGAACTTGGTCAAACACGGGCTCTGCCATCGATTACATCAACGGAAGTCACTACAGTTTCGATATCTCTGGACTTGAAACTTGGACATGGGCTATGCTCTCCAATGCCAAGTTTACGATGGATTATGTTTCGGTTGGACAAACCGATGATGCACGACTTGAGTTGGACGCAATTGGTCTCGATGTGACCATGGAGACGCCTTGGTATGGTGGAGAAGTGGCCCAAGCATCCTCGACAGCAAGCGGCCATGCATTGCCCATCGTCAATTTCGATTTGAGCCAAGGCTATTACAATGGTATGGCCTTATCGATCTGTGGGTTGGAATCCACTGATGGATCCTCCATTGGTACCTGGACAAGTGCGCCAATGGCTGTACCAGCTGAGCAATCCTTTGGACGCATTCACTTTGTTGTGAATGAATCTGGAACCGAAGCAAACGTGAGTGTTCAGTATGCAACATCCTCCGACGGAATTGCGTTCAGCGGTTTCTCGATGTATTCAGGTGATGCGCTGCCGAGTGCCGACTACATCAAGGTTCGAATTTCTACGGATGTTGCATGCATTGTTTCAGTCCATGTTGACATCAACGACCCAACGCTGTTCATTGCCGGTCGAATCTATGGTGATGCTTCTGGAATCAATGCGACACTGTCTCGTTGGACGATTACAGTCAACGATGTAACGGTTGCAAATCTGCCAGTCGAACTCGGATCATTTTCACATCAAATCCCAATCGGCCACACACTACTAGGACAAGATACGGAGGTTACGGTTTCCATCAAGACGTGGTTTACGTGGGATTCTGATGGTAGTGCAAGCACGACAGCATTTGAAGTGAATTCTATAGAAATTGATGGTGGGTACGATATTTTCTACGATGAAGACCCTGTTTGTCAGTTGGTTGGTGACCAATATCTTACCGAAGATGGAGGCGGTTTGTTTGTACCTCTTCTCTCGCGATGTACTGATGACCGTGGACTACCAGAAGATCTTGTTGTGAGTTTTATCAACTCAGAGCCAGATATCGTTGATGTGTCTCTCGATCAAGGAGAGGTTCGCATTTCGCTCCAATCCGAACAGTCGGGTAGCTCTCAAATCACCATGACGGTCATGGATGCAGCAGGCAATTTCCACATGGAGATATTCAATGTCTTTGTTGCTTCTGTTGACGATGCGCCTGTTTTGAGTGAATTCCCGGCTTTGGTTCAAGTTGAGCATGCTCTTGAGACAACCATCCCATTTTCATGGTCCGATGTTGATAGCGCAACAACAGCGATGACCATTACGGCCAACAGCTCCTGGGTGGATGTTGATTTGGAATCAGAGACGATTACACTTACAGCACCGACGCCAGGATACAGTTCAGTCTTGCTGAGCCTGTGCGACGCAACATCCTGTTCTGAACGTGTTCTTGACCTTGAAGTCGTATCTCTACCTGATCTCGAGATAACGGATCTTGTTTTGGGAGATGCTTCAAGCGGCGCTTTCACGGAAATGAGTGCTGCAGAAAATGGACAATTCCTCACGGCACGTGTCTATGTTGGAAATTATGGATTCACAAGTGCTGAGATGGTGACGATTCGCTGCACAGTAAATGGACAAACGGCTGATATTTCTTCAATACCCACCTTGGGCCCGGGAGAAATAGCCGTAACCGAATGTTCCTTCCAAGCACCATTCGATGGTACATTCATGACAGTTGACGCCATTGTTGATGGGGGAGAAGTCATCGATGAGCGAAACGAATCAAACAACGAGATGGATGCCTCATTGACGCTTTCACAGCCTGAGATTGTTGACGGTGTGGATGTTAACGAGGGTGTATCAACTACCACAATCTACGTCGGTAGTCTCATTGCTCTGATCGTCATTATCGCTGGCTTCACATGGCTTGCACCAGCAAAGATTCGAAAGTATGAGTGATGGTATGGCACATCCAGTCCTCTACAGTTTCCGACGATGTCCTTACGCCATGCGTGCAAGGATGGCTTTGCTTGTTGCTGGAATTCGAGTCGAACTTCGCGAGGTTGTTTTACGAGATCGCCCAGAACATATGCTCGAAATTTCTCCGAAAGGAACAGTTCCAGTTCTCCTGCTCGAGGATGGTACCGTTATCGAAGAAAGCATGGACATCATGCAGTGGGCGCTTGATGAGTCCTACTTCGTGGGTGACTGGGAGCAGTTGGTCGATGGAAACGATGGTGATTTCAAGCACCATTTAGATCGATACAAGTACAACAATCGATACGAGAACCCCCTTTTGCCAGAAGAACATCGAAACCATGTAGTAGAATTTCTTGAAGGCTACAATACACGTCTGGCACAAACAACTTTCCTTTGTGGTCATGATGCAACCATCGCTGATTATGCCTTGTCACCGTTTGTTCGTCAATTTGCCAATACAGATCGTGCTTGGTTTGATCAACTTGAGCTTCCACATCTCCATCGTTGGCTCAACACAATGCTCGAGAGTGAAACGTTCCGAAATTGTATGGTCAAACATCCGCAGTGGAAGGATGGAGATTCACCGATTTTTTTCGGTTGATGAGTTTCAATTGAAACCAATACCCTATTGTCGGATAATGTCTAAAACCACGTGAACATTCATAACCGTAGGGATTTTTGTTGAGCACGTTCCAAGACTGTGGGGGTCGTTCAGCATGGCTGATGGAACGGATGTGGGGACATGTCAGAATTGAAAATACGAATTGAAACAGAGGAGTTCATCTACGAAGAATACTTTGAGGCTTGATCACCAGCGACGAGGATAGACATCATCGTTCATCAGGACAGCTGATGGGCGAGCGATTTCACCTTTCTCCATCTTGGCGATGTTCTCACTGTCCGTGTTGACTTTAACGAAGCAAACAGCTTCGCCTTTGATGCTGGTGACGAGGACGTTCTGTCCCGTACTGAGATCATCAGGTATCGAGACGAGTCCCGGTCGTAGGAGTGGTGCTCCATGAGCCAGTGCTGCAACGGCACTGTCTTTGACAACAATGCGAGGTAATCCTGCGAGAAGTTTCTCTGTTGGATGCAGCATTCGCTCCAACGCTTCTCCCTCATTGCACTCCTTCCAAAGCCAAATAGCATCAGCAATTTCATGCAGTTCAACGCAATCATCGAGTGTGAACGTCCCTGAATCTTCTCTTCGTAATTCTTTGAGTTCCACTGGTTGATTTAGCAAGAGGCCCATGTCTCTGGCCATTGTACGGATGTACGTTCCTGCTTCGCATCGAATCCGAGCAACAATGTGTTTGGAGGATTGATCGAGCAGTGAAAAGTCGTGAATCTTTCGTGTGCGTACTTGGACGCGAACTGCTGAGATTTCTGGTGGTACGTTGTAAATTCGTCCAGTCAGTTGCTGCATGACCCCATCGAGCGTTTCTTGTTGAACTTCGCTCTTGAATTGGAAGACAGCGATGTAGGTCTTGTTGTGCTCGAGGATTTGCTTGGTTAGGCGCATCGCTTTGCCAGCCATCAATGGAAGAACGCCTGTAGCAAATGGGTCGAGTGTGCCGCCGTGGCCCAATCTTGGCAATTCAAGCAAGTCTCGAACCCATGCTGCAACTTGGTGCGAGGTGGGTCCTGCTCCTTTGTCAAGAAGGAAGAAACCAGATTCCAATCGCTGTTCGATGGTCCTTTGATCAGGGTAGGTGCCTATGGCATCATCCGTTTCTGCATCGTCATCAAGAACTATGATGCCAGTCATTGCATTTCCTCCACAATGTTGAGAACCAAGGCCAGCACTTCTTGAGGGTTTAGGCTGGTGGCGTCGATACGGTGCGTGTATGGCTCCTCTTGCTCGGGCAACAGTTGATACAACTCAAGGAAGCGTTGTGCATCAACATCTGCTCGCCTTTTGCTTGCTTCAAGAATCTCAGCAATCTCTCCACCTTCACGGAATTGAACGCGTTGTGCACGCTCCATTTCATCGACCTCCAACCACACTCGTGGTATGTTCAAATCAAGTTGATACGCCCACCATCCTGCCAATCGGCTCTCAACGATGGATGGTGCTTCTTCATCAGAACGAAGCATTTGCTCTTTCAGGAGAGCATCCAATTCTCTGTCTACGTTGAGATCGTTTTTGCACAGCTGGCCAAAATCGGCTAGCGACATGTTGCGTCGCTTGGCTTCTTGACGGAAGAGTTCACCACCATTCAGGCTGGTCCAATTCTTGTTCTCACGAAGGAGACTGACCAGCGTACTGGTTCCGCTCCCTGGATGACCAGAGATGGTGATGCGAACCATTGTATTCACGCCCATTCATGATAACAAACGTTGCAGCGCATGTTTCTTGGTCCCTTTCGGTGAACGTCATCGCTCATGCACTCTGGACAGTTGTCTGTACTCTCTTGCTTCTTCGGCTCATCCTTAGGAGACGAAGACTTTGCTTGCTTCTTTGGACCGTTCTTTCGAGACCGGTTTCTTCGTTGTGTGGCCTGCTTTGACTTCGCACCATCGTCGCTGACAACAAGATGGAGAAGTGGTTCGCTCAGCTTTTCGTTTGCAAGAACAACAGGGTGGTTTCGATAGCGAATCAGTTTGATGTGTCGATCGACAATTCGTCCCAAGGGTGCACTCATGCAGATGTAGGCACAAATCCATGCAGGGAAGAACAAGAATTTGTCATCTAGGAGGTGCCAACGTGGAGCCCATGGAAGCGAAACGTAGTCCACTCGGAAGGATTCGACAGCAGTTGTCAACCATGCAAAAATCCCAATGATGAATATCATGGTGAACATCATTGGTCGCATAGCACTCATCTGTACTTTGAGTTGCTCTGGCATCATTTGCTCTCGCAAGGTGTTGGCTTTCTCCATGAGAATTGGGTCTCGATTCATTCTCCCATCGTTCATCATCTTTCGAACTTGGGACTGACGGTGGCCGATGTGCGCTTGCTCTATTGGGTCGGCGAAGAAATTTCTGAGAATCGTGTTCATGGTCATTGAGAAGGTGCCGAGGATAAGGACGGTCAGAACGAAGAACTCCGTTTCTGGGAGAATCGGAGCAAGAACAGGATCTGCCATGTTACCCAGAGCGTTACGAATGTTCGGGTTGATGATGAGGAAGGTCATCAAGATCATGACCAGCAACATGGTCATCATCGAACCGTTTGGAGGTGGTGGAGGTGGTGCGGAACGGTTCGCCATGATTGTACTGACCGGCATGAGGGTCATGAAGGTTGGTCTTCCGTTGGATTCAAACGGGAGTATGTTCTGCTTCCACACATGCGCCGGAAAGAACCTCTCGATGTAGCAAAGACATGGGAGCATCCTGTACCGATGCCAATGCCTGGACGACCAGTATGTTGCACGGAAGCAGAAGCCATCGACCAACTCGAGCGTATTGGGTTCAGTGGTCGCATGTTCCTATGGACCGATGATGAGCGTAGGAAAATATCCGACTGGGGCTTCTTAGCGAGTGTCCGACAAGGCGTGCCTCCAAAAGGAATCGAAGCTGAATTGAATGCATGGTTGACACAATATCCGGCGGCATGGTTGGCGGTCGATCTCCGAGATGGTGTTATTCCACCATCGACACAGACCCCCCTCAACACGCTCCTAGAGAATACGAAGCGCAATGTACTCATCATCGTGAGTAGTTCATCGGACCACGAAGAATGGCCGCAATGGAAACTACCGTTCTGAATCACTCAAAGGCGTAACTGCAAGCAATGCATGTGCTTGCATCATGTGCATTTGAAGTTCCACAGATTGGGCAATCCTTCGATTCTGCAGTTTCCTCAGCGGCTTCTTCGGTGGCTTCTTCCACAGATTCTTCAGCATCCGAAGCTTCCTCTCCGCCAGATTCTGAAGCGTCACCTTCGGCAGTAAATGCCTTTGCAGCCTCTACGAATTCAGCCTTCTTGAGGTAGCCATTGTCATCGAGATCGAAGTTCATTGAGTGCGCTAGGAATGCGTCACGGTCTTCAATTCCGTACTCCTCCATGACTCTGAGCATGATGTCTTCTCGGAATTTGATTGCAGGAGCGTCAGCTTCCTCTGCAGCTTCAGTTGCTTCGTCTTCGGCAGCCTCTTCGACCACTTCTTCAGCAGCTTCTTCGACGACTTCCTCAGCAACTTCTTCATCTTCAGTTTCAAGTTCGTCACCGAAATGCGCACCGTGGAACCGGTTGAGTGCTTCAGCATCGATTTCGCCTTCTCCCTTTATTTCGAAAGAGACATCCAATCGCTCACCCTTGCTAACGACAGGGACCTTCCAAGTGATTTCAACACCATCTTCGGTCTGGTTTGTTGTCATTTCGACGTCGCTTCGCTTTTCGCCACCAGCACCTCGGATGTGCCAGTCCTTAATCTCAAAGTTCGGTGGGATGACGTCACGGATGAAGACATCTTGAAGAGCCGTATCTCCGTTGTTCTCGAACAGAATGAGGACTTCGTATCGTCCCTTTCCACCCATTGGAATGGCCTGCTTTCCTGCGGAGAAGTTTCGTCGCAGGTGGCTTACACGGACGGATGGTGCCTCTGGAGCATCACGAACGCATACTGGTCCGAACTGCTCGGAGCTAAATTGGAATCGTGCAGGTGCATCGACTCGCTCGTTTGCTGGTGATGGATCAGGGGCGTTGAGCTTGTAGGATACTTCCATACTCTTGCCTGGCTTCAAGCCGATTGGGCCCTTTGTACCAACGGTGAGGGTCATGGTATGTCCATCACCGTCGGGGGAACGGTGCTCCTTCTCGAGGGTAATTCCTGCGGAGAGTTCGCCCTTCCATTGGTCATCGGCCAATTCTTTGCCGTTGACACTGATCGTCATCGAGTCCATGTCAGGTGCGTCAAAGAGACCGGGGATGTCATCGGTGATTCGCATGAGGTTGATGGTCGCAGAACCAGTGTTCTTGACAATCATGTTTGCCTCGAGCCCTTGTTGTCGGAACGAACGTAGTGTGTCGTTCGAGTACGTCTTGGAGATTTCTGCATCGACAACGGTGAAGGTGCTTTCCTCGAGTTTCAAGGTACCCTCAGTCTTGCGAGTCGCTCGTGGTAGAACGGTGTAGGAAAGGTCGTAGGTGAAATCAGGCTCTGCTGTTGCCATGACGGTTCGCTCTTCGCTCTCCCACTTTCCTTGTGGGTGAACGTCTTCCTTGACGTCACTGACATCAAAGAGGAGGTCGTCGCTACCTTTCATACGGACTTGGAGTTTAACCAAGTCAACAGCGAAGGATGAACGGTTCTCGAAAATCGTCTGACAAATCCAGTTGTCAGGACGCTCATCTTCACGAACACGCATGTAGGTAAATCCACGACAGAATGCATCAAGGTCTCGGAAGGCGAGACTTGAGAGTGTTGAATCCGCTTCATAGGTCGCTTCTGCAGAACCAGCCTTGATGGTGCTCGTCGATGTGACAAGAATTTCTCCTTCGATTGCGAGGATTTGCTTTTCACCTGGTCCAAGAGAACCAACTGGCCATGTCATGGTACCAGACTCGATGGTTGATGCGCCGGTGTGGTTGAACGTGAGACAATCGGGTATGGCTCGGGTGACGTTCACGTTGTTGAGTTGAACGCCAGAGACGTTTTCAACCTCGATTGTGAGTGCAATCGTTCCTGCTTCTTCCGACAATGCGATGCTGAGTGAGCGCTCGTTATCACGTGCAGGGTTGGTATCGAGAGACTCTCGAAGAACCAACATTTGCGCATCGGATACGGAGTACTTCTTGACGTAGTTCTTGCCAGCTTCCAATTCATCAACTGAGATTTGGTCTCCACCAATGTCGGTTGAATCTGCATTGTCGAGCAGGACATCGATATCGTAAATTCTGTCCTCTGTGGATGGGTTGTTGACTGTCAAAGTACCCTGGATTTTCTGCTTGATGACAGATCCATCGGCGGCGAGGGTAGACGTTTCAACTTCGTGAAGCGTACCTTCAAGTTTGTCTCCAGGAACCTCATCGACTTCGACGCTTGAGCGGATTGTCGCTCCAGCAATTTCTCCGACTTGAA
>JAYYFM010000031.1:0-8666 GCA_036158745.1 Thermoplasmatota archaeon | reverse complement strand
GGCAACACTTTGCAAGGCTGGGCAAGGCAACCCAGTGATGTGCCGATGGCGAGCACCTGAGGTTGGATCGTGGATGGATTTCCTCGACTTGGACAACGATGGTCGACCAGATAGCGGAACAACGAGCAACGAGAACGGCGGACGAGTTTCCTACATTCACTACGCAGAACCATTCCCTGAAATGCTCGACGTCTCCCATCTTGGGCTTGGTGACGAACCAAGGCATTACGTTACTGCAGCTGTCGAGTGTCTTGACCTATACGAGGGAACAGGCATCGTCTACTTGCTCGACACCACCGAATACTCGATGGAAAACGGGAACTTCAAGTTCGAGATTTCAATGACCCGTGACTGGGAAATCCCCTATGCAACAGACCATTGTTTCGGTTCATCCTGTGAACTGGATCCAGTTGCGGACGAATGGTTGCTGTTCAGCCCACACAACCTTGACAGTGGCTATTTCGAGACCACGGAGGAGACCGATCAATCTCGTGGTGGTAAATGGGATGGACGGCTGTACATCTCGCATTACCACGCAGGTGTTTGGATTGTTGACCTTGAAACGCTCATC
The DNA here is from genome assembly GCA_036158745.1 of Thermoplasmatota archaeon. Taxonomy (GTDB): domain Archaea; phylum Thermoplasmatota; class Poseidoniia; order Poseidoniales; family Poseidoniaceae; genus MGIIa-L2. The sequence goes on along the minus strand of JAYYFM010000031.1, from coordinate 8,095 downwards.
TCACCGATCGCCACTGACCGGATCGATATCCACTTTGAAGCGACAATAGGCTACTATCTTCCAAGAGGTCACCTCGATGGAACACCTCTTGACAGTGCATTCTACGACTTCTCATGGGTGCCGTTCCTTTGGGCCGTGGAGTTCCATGAAGGTCGAATTTACGCTTCTTGTATTTCGACAGGACTCTACATTCTCCAGTTGGATATCGATGAGCCATTCATCGGCATGCCTGTTTAAACTCGTTGAATCGATTATCCCATGAATGCAAAATAGGCGACAGCGACGACGAGTCCGATGCCGATGACTCCTAAAAGAACGTACAACAAGTCTCTTTTCGCATTGTCGTTGTGACCATTCCAGATTTCAGAAAAGCCGCAATCCTTGCACTGGTAAATGCTGCCCAGCAAGTAATTTTGAAACCCACCGAGGTTGTTGATCTTGACATTCTTAGAGTCGCACTTTGGACAAACACCGGTATTCTTCATGCGCTTGACATACTGAGAGAGTGTATGAATGAAACGGTTGAAAGATTACATCGAGTGTAACTTTAATTCGGTAGTGCACCAAACCAAAATACCTGTTTTGGTTTCTGACACAAGAGAGCCTACTTGGGCTTGAATTGATGCGACACCAATAGGTCGGGTAACTCTGAGACCTCTTGGTCGTTGGAAATTGACTTCGCCCATTCAATGAGTGCTTCGTAGTGCTCAGTCGTTCCGAGTTCACCGAGCCAAATACGCTCGTTCCCATTCATCATCAATGTGACATTGTTGAGGCTGCAAGGACCAAGACATCCCGATATTGACAAACCTACATGCTCATGCAAACCATGCTCTTTCCAGGCGTTCTTGAGATACTCGATTGGAACGGCATTGTTGCCCTTTTCCATTCGGCCACAGCAACAACCATCGCAGACGAGGAGCCTTGGTGCCATGATTCTCACACCGTAATTCAGAGGCTTGCACGCACGTAATCGTCGTTGTCGATTGGAACCCAAACATTGGATTTTTCTTCATTTTGAATCTCGACTCTGTACGGATTACCCTCGTCCCAGGTTCGTAGGATACGCCCTTCAGCGAATTCACCGATGTTAGCGTAGACTGTGTCGCCTACATTGAAACGAAGTTCTTCTGCTTGGCATTCAAGCAATCCTTTCTGAAGAGCTTCATGATCGAGGTCCTTCCCAATGAAAACGAAGCGACATTCCCTTGTTTCTCCTTCCTTCCATAGGCCGATGTCTCGACTGTAATCTCCGCCAAACAGCATGTGTACTCCTTGGAAAACGTATTTTTCATCTACACCTTTGACAGCAAGAACGCCCTTGTAACGGAACAGATTTTCGCCATCCTCTCGCATGAGCTTACCGATGTAACGCTCGAGTTTGTTGACGTTGAGTTCACCTTCAAACTTCATGCTGGTCGAAGTAACACGATCATCGTGTTCATGCTCTGATTCAGTATCAAGGAATTCCGGGTCCATCTCAAGCGTCTTTTCCAAATCGAAGGCTCCAATGTTGATGAGCTCCTTCGGGTCAATGATGCTGTTTTGGGTGTGGAAAATAGGAGCGAATCCGTTGATGGATTTGATACGAGATTCAACGTTGGCGAGTTCATCCTCATCGACCAGATCGATCTTGTTCAGCATGATGCGGTCAGCAAAAGCGAGTTGTTCCACGGATTCATTTTCAATCCCTTCTGGTTTTTCGTCGTCTAAGTGCTGAATGATGTGTTTTGCATCGACAACTGTGATGATTCCATCTAGGTTGTAATTCTCTGCAACTCGCTGGTCAGCAAAGAACGTCTGAGCAACAGGAGCAGGATCGGCAAGCCCTGTGGTTTCAATGATGACGCCATCGAAATCCTTGATTCGGTCGTGCATGTTGTTGAGAACTTCCGTCAAATCGCCTCGAACAGTGCAGCAAATGCATCCGTTCATCACTTCAATGATGCTTTCTTCAGAACTTTCAACGAGAATGTTTTCGTCGACACCAACGTCTCCAAACTCGTTTTCAATGACTGCGAACTTCATCTTGTGTTCAGTACTCGTCAAAATGTGGTTCAGCAAGGTTGTTTTCCCAGAACCTAGGAAACCAGTTAGTACGGTAACAGGCAGACGCTTATCCTCGATTGTATCACTCACGGTATCACTTGTCCTTGGGTTTGTTAATATCTATTTAATGAAAACTATTAATTGGCAAATATCAAATTATTATTGTTCTGCGGGTGAAACCGTTGAATTCATGTGCCGTGTATCCATGTAGACATCATGGCAAAGGATGTGTGCTAAGGCTTATCTCATCATGTTGATTAGCAAGTGCAGTGAGCCTCTATGATTTCCCAGAGAATTTTGCTGTGGATTTTGCTCACCTTCTCGATCATATCGATTTCGAGCGCTGGAGCGGTATTCCAGTTGATGGATGACGTACCACCATTGCTTCGAGCATCATGGCGATTTCAACTGACGGCCGTGTTGATGGCGCCGATGTTCTTTCTTCAGTATCGTGATATGAGGCAAGATTCCGATTCAATGGAGAAATTGAGGTTACCTGAAACACGATACATCCTGCTTGGTTCAGGAATAAGTCTCGGCTTGCACATGGGTGCATGGGTATGGTCCCTTGACAATACATCCCTCACCCACAGTCTTCTTTTCGTAACGATTCATCCACTCATTATTGTCTTTGGTGCGCTCTTATTGAGGAAATATGTGCCAAAACAGCAGGTGATTGGCGCCAGTATCGGCTTCATAGGAGGGGGAATTACCCTGCTTGGTATATCAGCTGAAACGGATGTAACACTCCTTGGTGATCTTGCTGCCATCATCGGCGCTATTGCAGTTGTGGGCTATTTCCTGGCAGGAAGGAAACTTCGCCAATGGATGCCATTGTTTGTTTACATTCTACCAGTTACTGTCATCGCAGCAATCCTCCTCGCAGTTATGTCAGTGATGCTTGAAGGGACAGTCTTCTCGTTGAGTGACGAAGATATCTCGATGTTCGGGTGGATGAGCAGTTCATGGATATGGTATGTCGTGTATCTTGCAGTCTTCCCAGGTATTGTTGGCCATGCTGGAATTAGTGCAGTACTTCGATGGTTCCCGCCAATCATCGTGAGTGTGGCGTATCTGTTTGAGCCACTTGTTGGCTCATTTATTGGATGGATTTTTGGAACAACAGGTATCCCAAGTCTGTGGACTTGGGTCGGCGCAACAGTTTTGATGATTGGTACCGTATTGGTTATTCGGGGCGACGAGGAACTCCGTTCCGAGGAAGGAAGTGTTGTCGATGGTTGATACAGGGAATTCAACGCTCGTCATCGCTGGAATTTTTTCAGGTATTGTAGGCGTCATCCTCACTGCTATCTCACGGATCGCCATCGGCGAGCCGATGTTTGATGCTGATACGATTGTACTGTCTCAATATCTGCTGACGACCATGGCAACGAGCATTGTTGGTCCTGCAGTGATTTTCATTCATCGACTCCAAATTAGTGCTGATGAAATGGAGTACGGTGTCCTTTCAATGAACTGGCCGAATTCAAATGCTCAACTGACGAAAATTGGCCCCGTGCGAGCAAAAATCGCTTACTCACTTCGAAATCTAATCGAAGGAATTTCCACGAAAGATGCAGATGCTCGGAGTGAGATTGTGGCCAACGAAATTGTTCACTGGACGTTGCATGAACAGGAAGCGAATGTACGTGATTTTGGACGAATTCAACTGATCTCACAAACCCCAGGTCTTTCACAAGATGCGGAAGCAAAAGACACCTACCAACTCATCACAGAATTTGCAAGGCGTGGCGATGAAATCTACGCAACAGCATTTACCAACACTCGTCTGTGGTGGTTGCGACCACAGACCGGGGAGAAGTTTCTCAATTTCAACCTCGACCTGATCAATCGTGGACTCGAAATCAAACGCATTTTCGGTGTCAATCATCCAGACTGGCCTCGTTTCGACTTGGCAGAGGATGAACAGGGTGCAAAAAAGAACTTGATTGAACTTCATGCAAACATCAACGGAACAGAAACGTATACAATTGAATACAATTCGTTTTCAGATCCATTGATACGCTCACGATACAACGTAGAGGCACGCGATTGTTTGCTCTTGGTCCGTAATGGTAAACCGTATTTTGGCCTCGAATGGGCTGTGGATCTTTTCGGAGAGGCAGACAAGGTTTACGTGGTGTTCGGCCAATCGCAATTGAACAGCCTTTTCGAAAACCTCCAATCCATTCTTCGCATTCATGAAAGTGATGGGTTGACGAAAATTCCTCAAAGTACGCCTTTTAATACGAAAACAGATGAAGGTCGTGAAGAAGCCATGCAAGCGCTTAACGCAATCCTTGGGTGAATCAACGATATTTGGCTTCTTTTTTTGTGTCCTTTGTTTTCCATCAACACCGTTGACTTCATGTGCCGTGTATCCATGTAGACATCATGGCAGAGGTGAAGCGATGCGACCTCCTCATTATCGGTGCTGGCCCCGGCGGTGGTTCGGCTGCAATTCATGCCTCTCGCCTTGGTCTTTCGACCATTGTGGTTGAAGCCGATCCAGAAGTTGGGACACCCGTTCATTGTGGCGAATGCCTCTCTGATCTTGCTGTACAAAATCTGGATTTGCAAATTCCCGATCATGTCAAGGCACTCGATGTGAAAGGCATTCGTGTGATATTCCCGGGCGGTGAGAACAAGCTGCTCACAGAACCTGGATACGTTCTCGAGAAGCATTTGTTCGAACAGTGGTTGATGGATGAAGCCACATCGCTTGGGGCTGAGTTGTTTCTCAATCATCGAGTGACTTCGATGGAAAGAATTTACAATAGCGAAAATCAATTTTCCAATTGGATTATTGAAGGTAAAGGAAATGAATTTCCAATTGAATGTTCAGCCGTAATTGATGCTTCCGGCGTGTCGGGGGCAGCCTCGAAACTCCTTGATATGGGGACAGAGGTTGAGGTCATCGCTGGATTCCAGTACGAGTTGAACGATGTGCCCAACGATGGCTACCTTGACTTCTATTTGTGGCCAAAGTATTCACCACACGGTTACGTTTGGATGATTCCAAAAGAAGGTGAACGAGCCAATGTTGGATTGGTTACGACAGACAAGAAAGGAGCAATTCGTTATCTTGACTCGTTCATTGAAGACACCTATCTTGCTGGCAAACCTGCAGTCAATCCCCCTTGGCGTAAGGATGGAATGAAGATCAAGCCCTTTGGAGGTACGATTCCAATCTCTGGGCCTCGCAGCAAAACGGTTGACGACGGTCTCATTCTCGTTGGTGATGCTGCAGGCTTCACTTCACCGTTGTTCGAGGGAGGATCCCATCTTGCCTTGTGGTCTGGTCGAGAGGCAGCACATGTTCTCTCAAAGGCTATGAAGAACGGTGATTTATCGGCCAAGGCACTTTCACCTTACGAGCAAGCCTGGAAATCGACCTTCCCTCCGTATCACAAGATTCTGAAAGGTAAGGATGCCTTGTACAACCTCTCGGATGAAGAGATGACAGCAATGGCGAAGTGCCTTCCTGAAGAACTCGGAAACATGAGTCCGTTGACCAAACTCGGAATCGGATTGAAGATTATGGTTCGAAAGCCAACACTTCTTTTCAAGCGTGTGATTTCTGTTCTTCTCTCCTTTGGATACAGCCGTGCGAAACACTTCGGCTGGTGATGGACTCACGCAAAGCAATAACAAGGACGCAGCCTTGGTGACATCATGTGGGAATGGACGCTTGTTCTGGCGGTCCTAGCTTGCATCGTCATGATGGTGTGGCCGAAGTGGCGGGTTGAGCAGCCCATTGTTTCTGTATTCCTTCACTTAGCGGTGGCCGCTCCCTTCGTAGCGCTCGCTTCACGCTTCATTGTGAACGATACATCCATTCTTCACGTTGCCTTGAACGGAGGCGAAGACCTTCCACTCAAGTATCGCTTTGCTGCAACATGGGCTGCTCGTGAAGGGCCTCTGCTCATGTGGGCTGCTTGGATGGGTCTTGTTGCATGGTGGTTTGGTCGTCCACTTGCTTCAGAAAAAGACCAAACACACCAACTCCGATTACGCTTCATGCATGGTTTTACACTTCTTCTCCTACTCATCGCGATGACATTGGATCCTTTTGCCGAAAACCCTCTCGGACTGAAGGAAGGATTGAACGAACTGTTGCAAACCGATTTGATGGTGATTCATCCACCGCTTGTTTTCCTTGCATACTCGCTGTGCATTGCCCTTGCAGCGACCAGTCTCGCAATTCTCCAATACGGAGACGATGCTGACATCGACAAGCGTATGTTGCATCAAACACGACCAGGATTGCTCATTGCAACACTCGGAATTGGATTAGGTGGGCTTTGGGCGTACATGGTTCTCGATTGGGGAGGCTATTGGGCGTGGGATCCCGTCGAAACAGGTTCCTTCCTCCCTTGGCTCGCTCTCGTCTTGATGGGGCACCTTCGAACTCGTCCTGGAAAGACCTCGACTTTGATGTGGACAGGACTGGGTCTTGCCACGGGTGCATTGGCACTGTTTGCAACGCTGGTCACTCGCGCAGGCGGTGTTTGGGCAGCATCAGTTCACACATTCGTCGTATCCGCTGAAGGGACACCTCCATCGGATGTGTTTGGTCGCATGATGGTTCTGAAAGATCGTGCAGAAGGCGTTGAAATCGTCTCCTACGTCTTGCTGATTCTCCTGCTCAGTGGCGTCTTCATTCGAGCCGCACAGGGAACAACACGGCGCCCATTCTCGAACTTATTCCTCATACCGCTTCTTGGGGCTGCAATCGCAGTTCTGTTTGATTACACAACCTATGCTTATGCACCCTCCTTGTTCTTTGTCGCCATGGTTTTTGCACCAACGGCTGTTGATTGGCCAAAACATCTTGAGAAGGATGAATCACTTTGGTCTTACAGGGGCTTTCTGTCAACACCTTGGTTGATTGTTGTACCTACGGTTGCTTATTTGCTGACGCAAGACCTTCTCTTCGTCTTGCTGAATTCGCTCATGTTCGTGCCGCTCTATGCTGCCCCTGATGCGCGGAAGGCTTGGGGATGGGGCGCAGCAGGCACGATGATGTGTCTGGCCTCAGCTTGGTCTGGTTTGGTTGAACTCCACGTAGCTGCCATCATGCTCGGCTTCTACATTCTCCCTTGGCTTGTGATGGGTGAGGAAGAGATGGAGCAAAAGCCGTGGCTAACCCGGAAATTCATTATGCGAACGACGCTTTGGGCGCCTGTTGTTCTTACCAGTCTTTACATCATTCTGACGTTGATCATCCTCGTTTCAAGTATTGATGCGGTTCAATTCGATGCACACGAGCTCTACGGTGCTCCGTTTGTCATGGGCATGGCTTTGGCTTTGTTTACTTACACATCGAGAAAACAATCGCCGAAGCAAATCGTATCGGTCGTACTTGGTACCGCTCTTGCATCCATTGTTCTGGCCATTCTCATTCCATCTGCTCTTGGTGGCGATGCCAGCGAGCCAATTTCTGAGTATCTTTCCCGCGGCACCATCGCATGGTTGGTGCTTCCATCCGTTCTGATAGCCTTGGTTCCAGTCGGCGCTGAAGTGTACAATCGGGTACAAACCTCAGGATTTGGAAAAATCGCTCCCGCAGCCCATCTCGTGCATTTCGGGATCCTCTTGTTGCTCGTCGGACACGTCTTCACCACAGTTCTCGTCGACCGCGGCGATGCTACGCATCGTATCACCTTGGTCCGTGGTGAGATGGTCGAGGTTGATGGCTACGGCTACGTCTTCGAAGAAATCGTGCTCGAGAGCGATAATCTGGAAGTAGGCGATGGTTACGTTGGAGCGGTTATCAGTGTCTACTCCGGTGATGAAAAAATAGGGGAAGTTGAGCCCGGGCTGATCCGATTCAATGGGTCTGCCAATCCACCAAGAAGCGAAGTCGATACCTTGGTCCGCTACCATGGTGACATCGTGTTCATCTTCGATGGTTCGCAAACAAGAGGGCTGATGCAACAGGTTTCGACCGATGGTGCTGACTCTGTGCAACGCATGCGTGTTATCATTTACGACCTTCCAGGGTCGCATTTGGTCTGGGCTGGCTGGGCATTGATGATGGTCG
>JAYYFM010000030.1:0-8941 GCA_036158745.1 Thermoplasmatota archaeon | reverse complement strand
CCATTCATGGCTGCTTTCATTCCAGATGTTCCAGACGCTTCCATCGGACGGATTGGATTGTTGAGCCATATATCTACACCACTTGTCATCAGCAAACCGGTGTGCATGTCGTAATTCTCGATGAATGCAACTGGAATCTCGTCGACGATTTGCTCTGCTGATTCGAAAATATTGCGAATCAGTTGTTTTCCACCCTGATCTCTTGGATGGGCCTTCCCAGAGAAGACGAACTGAATTTTTCCAGCCCCAATCCTGCGCAATCGGTCCAAATCTTTGAACACGAGATTTGCACGCTTGTACGTTGCAAACCTTCGAGCAAATCCAATGGTCAATCGATCGGGTGAAAGTTCAACTCCAGTGGTTGAGAGGACATAATCTCGAAGTTGAGCGCGAGATGTTGCTCGAGCTTGATTGAGTTCCTCTGTCGGTAGTGTCTCGGCATTGGCAATCGATTCAGGTTGTGTTCTCCATCCATTCAGATGTTGATCGAAGTACGATGCCATGACTGGGGACGTCCACGTAATGTGATGAACGCCGTTGGTAATTGGTCGAATCACTTGTTCATCAAACATGGTCATAGCAACATTAGCATTCAACTTCGAAACAGCGTTCACCGATGTTGAGAGGGCGACGGCGAGATGTGACATTGAACATCGAGCGCCTCTCTCTGAGTCGCCAGCATTGCGAACCAATGCACGTGCATCTTTTGGCAAGATGTCTCCCACAACTTGTTCGACCAAGCTCCAATCGAACCGGTCGTGACCGGCGGGTACTGGGGTGTGCGTTGTGAACAGACTTCGCTTGGCCAATTCTTCTCTGCTCCATCCTCGATTCAGGAGTTCGAGCATGGCAAAGGTGCAGTGCCCCTCATTCAAATGCAAGCCCTGCATTTCAACACCAAGATGATCGAACAGCTGGACACCACCAACGCCGAGGACGTATTCTTGTCGAATCCGCATGTCATCGTCTCCACCATAGAGTCTTGAGGAGAGACTTTGATGTTCTGAAATATTTGATTCATGACGTGTGTCGATGAAATACACTGGAACTACGTGGCCTGATTGTCCGACGATTTCGGCCTTCCATACATGAGCTGACAGTGATTGGCCATCGAGCGCTAACGTAATCGTCATGTCTGTTTTTGTCAAGTGCTTATTGACATCAAATTCAGGAAATGTTTCGGTCTGAATGCCATTGTTGTCAATGTGTTGGCGTGCATAGCCTTGGTGATAGAGGAGCGTGACTCCAACAAGAGGGATACCGGCATCTGCTGCTGATTTGACGTGGTCACCAGCGAGAACACCCAATCCACCAGAGTACGTGTGAAGTTCCGACCAGAGTCCAATTTCTGCTGTGAAATACCCCACCACAGGCATGCATTGTGCTCGTCAAATCAGGTTATGAGTTCTTTGTTGCTCGCGTCACCTAATGAGGTCCTGCCAAGTAAATTTCCATGACCAATTCTTACCTTTTTGACCAGGGACATTCATTCGCGCCTCTTCACCCAAACCGAGGTAATCTTGTAGAGGAAGGATGGAAATCGGCGAGTCCGTAGATTGTGCGAGGCGAATCAATGTCTGCGAGGTTGTTTCACCTTCAAGGGCGAGAGAACGAACTTGATTCTGCTCATCACTGGAGGCAGAAGCAAACCACCCCTCTGCTGTGTTGTTATCATGTGTTCCAGTGTACACAATTTGATCTTCTCGAATGTTGCTCGGATGGTGAGGGTTGGTGTTGATGTCCTCCGTGAATCCAAATTGAAGGACACTCATGCCACGTAGCTTGTGTCGTCGTCTGAATTCGATGACTTCATTTGGGATAATGCCCAAATCCTCTGCAATGATTTGGTCTGGTGATGAAATGATGGTCATGAGATGATTGAACAATTTGTCTCCAGGACCCTTTTGCCAGTGGCCGTTTGTCGCAACTTCTTCTGGATACGGTATGGCCCAATTGGAATGAAACCCCCGAAAATGATCGATGCGTACGACGTCGTACATTCGGAACATTCGCTTCATGCGTTCCTCCCACCATCTCCAGTTGTCTTGTTCATGCGCCTCCCAATTGTACAGGACTGTTTCCCAGACCTGTCCAGTTTCGCTGAAGTAGTCCGGTGGAACACCGGCGATGTACGTGGGGTAACCGTCCTCATCAAGTTGAAACAATTCCCGATGGGCCCAGACGTCGGCAGAGTCATGAGCGATGAAAATTGGGACGTCTCCGATCATTCTGACGTCGTTTTTGTTTGCATGAGTTCGCAATGCGTTCCATTCTGCAGCGAAGGCTTGCTGCTCAAGGATGTATGGCTCGAGTAGGTTGTCGAACTCAGCCAGCGCCTCAGGATTTCGATTCTTGAGAGGCTCTGGCCACTCGTACCAAGGTTTGCCACCTTGGTCCTCTTTGATAGCGCAAAACAAGGCCCAATCCTTCAACCAATAGGCATCTTCTTCCATTGGAAATTTATGTTCCGATTCGGCAAAATCACTCCACCCTGCAAAAGCCGATGGTGAAGCATATGGTGAGCGGTATTTGTCAGGCGGTGTGAGGGGCAACATTTGCCAAAATGAGAATCCGTTTTCTCGGAGCCAGTCAACAAATCGATGCCCTTCAGACAACTTTTGGGTGGGCAGTGAAGTCAAGTGACAGAGAATTCCACTTTGGTGCCCCATCTCCATCAAAACCTCGCAAAGCCTTTCAAATTATCATATCTACGGTCAAGCCATGCGAAGAAGTGCTGTGATATTGTCGCTCCTTTTCCTAACTTCAACCTTTGGCGGTATTGCCACTTCACAGACACCTTCTACCATCACAGTGGATGGTGATTTGTCCGATTGGAGCGCTGACGAGTTGATGTCAAGCAGCAACATCGATCTTCACATGACATGGGATGCATCCAATCTCTACATTGGATGGGATGGAACCGATTGGAAATCTACCTCTGAAGGAGCAGACCTCTTCGTTTATCTCAACACCTCAATGGACGGATCGGTCTTGAGCAAGGACTGGGGCTTCTCTCATACGCTCCCATTTGCAGCGAATTATGGATTTGTTCTCGAGGATGATACGTACTTCCGTCTTGTTTCCTACGATGGTAGCGCTTGGGTTGACAGTGCCTATGTGGTCGATCTCTTCGCTGGATGGGAAGGGAATATGGTGACCGAAATTTCCATCCCATGGGCTGAGATTGGTTCACCTACATCGTTGGATGTCATGATGTATGCACAGTGGCAAGACGAAGGAAATGTGTGGGCTTCGTTCCCAGGGCAAAATCCGGCAAGCAACAACGGTGCTGAAACGTTTACCCATGCTTGGCATATCGAGAATGTCAACAATGCAACATCGCCAAATCAATTACCTGTTATTCAACCTGCAGCAGCTGGCAAAGTCGATGATGCACTCAATCTTGCTATTGTTTTCCACCAACATCAACCGTACTACAAGAACAAACTAACGGGCATGTATGAGATGCCATGGGTGCGTGTCCACGCCATGACAGAGTACGTCGACTCACCAGGCATTCTTGCCGATACTGGAACGAAGGTGACGTACAATCTTGTGCCCTCGTTCATCGAACAACTTGTCGATTACCACGAGCAAGAGACCCTCGATGTCCATACAGATATCGCCAAGCGTTCTTGGGCAACAGGTGGTTATCCAAATGCAACAGATCTTGAACTTCACACCATGCAATTCCAATCGTTTTGGAACAGTGGTTGGATTTACAACGTCTCCGAGGATGATCCGAAACTCGGCTGGCTTCACCCGTCAAGTGCACGCTACAAGGAACTCTACGACAACACACTCCACAATCTCAAACCAGCAACCATCATGGACGATGACCTCCTTCCGCCGCAAGATTTCCTCGATCTCCAAGTCCTCTGGTATCTTTACCAATTCTCACCAGATTATGTCCTCGGGTCCTACAACTCGAGTCATCGCGACCAAGGTCTCATCGATTTGTTCATGCAAAGTGGCAATTACGAATTGAGCGATTTGAACTACGTCCTGGATGCCCAACATGCCCACATGGGCAACGTCTTGCCGATGTACAGTGAACTTGCTGCAAACGGACAAGTCGAACTTACGACCACACCATATTACCACCCGATTATGCCCCTGCTCATGATGGAAGGCTGGACCATGGAAGACGGTATTCGCGTCAACAAAGAAGCATGGCCAGAGGATGTGCAGAATCATCTCATCACAGGGATGGACTTGTTTGAGGACGAACTTGGCTTCCGTCCAACTGGAATGTGGCCGAGTGAGGAAGCAGTTTCTCCAGCCATGGTTCAACCAGTAACCGACGTTGGTATCGAGTGGATGGTCACAGATGAAGAAATCCTCAAGCAATCGACCAACCAAAACGGCGACTACATCGATGTTGAGGATGTCACCAACTTGGCAACACCGTGGAAAGTTACGGGTGCTGATGGTGGTGAAGTGGCTGTCATTTTCCGTGATCGTGTTATCTCGGATCGTATTGCTTTCCAATACGGAACAATGACGCCAGAAGCCGCAGTTTCTGATTTCATTGCCTACCTTGACAACATTCGACAACAACTGCTCGATGCAGGTGAAGACCCGTCCGAACACCTTCTGACGGTCGCCCTCGATGGAGAGAATTGGATGTTCATGTCCGAGTTCCAACACCAAGATAACGCCCGTCCTTTCATGGCAGAATGGTACAGTCGATTGGCAACGCATCCAACCATCGTAACTACGACACCATCTGAATTCCTCGAAACCGAACCAACATTGCCAGAAATTCAAACCATTGGAACGGGTTCATGGATTGACGGAACCCTGCGTACTTGGGCTGGCGAAGAAGAAGAATCCCTTGCTTGGCAACGTCTTGTAGAAGCACGTCAGCAATTGGTCGCTTTCGAAGCAGACAATCCAAACGACCCTGGTCTCGAGGCTGCTTGGGAATCGTTGTACATCGCTGAAGGAAGCGACTGGTTCTGGTGGTATGGTCTCGATCAAGACAGTGGCTACGACGAGAACTGGGACGTTCTTTTCAAGGTCCATCTCTCCAATATTTATCGAGCGGTCAATCTCGATCTTCCACCCTATTTGCAAGACCTTTGGACCAATCCTGCCGTTCCGTCACCGGCAGCATCCTCGATCATCGAACCGATGGTTGACGGTGTTGCATTACCCGGTGAATGGGACGGTGCTGCTCGCTACGACGCACCGGTCGAAGGAGCACCATTCAACATTGAGGAGTTCTATGTTGGCTATGACGCATCCAACGTGTTTGTTCGAGTGGATGCAACAACCATTTCCGAACTTGAGAACATGTCACTTGATGGCAAATCTCCGGATTTAGCCCTTTACTTCATGCAACCCAATGCGGTCAATTTCAACGAGGCCGAAACGAATTTCCGTACCTACTACGGTAATCAAATTCTCAGTTTCCCATCCAAATACATGGTCGCTTTTGACTTCGAAACCTTGCGCGACGATGGGCGTGCAAAATGGAACCTCTTCACGGCAAAGGGCAAGACTGGTGATCAGGAACAATGGGTCTTGAGCGGAAGTTCTGGACTCGGTGGTTGCGCTGTCAAAGATGTCTATGAGTTTGTCATCCCTTGGTCCGAGATTGGGCTTGCACCTCGTTATTCGACACGAATCAAGGTCGTTGCAGCTCTCGCTGATTCGCTCGCCTATGGTGATGGTGAGGATAAGGAGATGGCACCACCAGCACCTGCTGAAATGGTCCTCCCTGACCTTGAAGAGTGGGTGACCTTACTCGAGCTTGATGATGCGATTGGAGATGAAACCGGTGATGGCGATTACATCTACCCACTTGCAAGTGATTTCGCAACACCAAACAATGGTGGTTTGTGGGATGCAAGGAAACTAACCATTCGGCAAAGTGCATGGAACGCTCAATTCATTCTTGAGATGGACGAAATGACCGACATCTGGGGCCTTAGCAACGGATTTAGCCATCAAATCGTGCAGATCTATGTCGATCAGGGCGACACCAGTTATGGCTCAACAGAGATGCTTGATGGGGCAAATGCTCGAATCGACGACGCATGGGCTTGGGAAGTCGCCATCAGTGGAACAGGAGAACCAGGCGCTGTCTTTGCTGTACAATCCGAAACGGGGAGTACCTCCTCTCGTGGAATCGATGTTTCAGGTGACATTGATGCCAAAACTATCACGTTCACAGTAAGCAAGGATGTGATTGGCGATGACATCCCGAACTATCGATACATCGTTGTGATCGGTAGTCAAGATGGGTTTGGAACAGGAAAGTGGCGAGACGTTGATGCATCACCATCGACTTGGACACTTGGTGGTGGTTCAAATCCTGCAGCAGATGATGGAATCGACTACGATCCGAACATCATTGACATGATTCTGGATGGAGATGGTCAAGAACAAATGCTTGCTTCGTACGATGTCGATGGTCATGTGTATGCCACATTGACCGGATTTGAGATGCCTGAGATTCCTCAACAGATTTTCGGAGCATCTGTTGAAACGGTTACATCTTCCAGCGCCGTGTTGACATGGTCAACAACGGTCTCTGCGGCTACATCCATTCAATATGCGCTTGCAGACGAGCAGCCTGTTGATGGAACCACAAATATTCTCGAAACAGCCGAAGGAACGGACCATGCTGTGACACTCAGTGAACTCGAAGTTGGAACATCCTACTGGGTGTTTGTCCGAGCTGAAGGAACAGAAGATGTCATCCTGTACTTTAACACCAGCAGTGTCGTTGATGAAACAGCTCCTGATCTGTTGAATTTGGATGCTGAAGTTCTCGATGATGGTCGAATCCGAGTCACGTGGTACACCTCAGAAAGCGCTACGGAGATTGTTTCAATCGCTGGTACAACAATCCACGAGGATGCATTTGCAACCAAGAAGAACCACGAAATCATCACTGAGGCCTTCGCAAACGGTGTGTATGAGTTGTTGGTGGAGAGTGCTGATGCTTCGGGCAATCTCAATCAAAGCAGCATCTCGGTTACCATCGATGTGGATGCAGACAACACCAATCCAAATCCAACGAATCCAAACGACTCGACAGATGGTGATGATGGTGAACAAACATCCTCCTCAGTTTCAAGCGGCGTCGTTCAAATCGGAATTCTGATGACTGTTCTTGTTCTTCTCATTGCCTTCATTCGTGTTCGAAACGGTGAAGATGGAGACGATAAGTGGGTCTAATCGTTGTTGAGTTTGATTTCTCGAATCCACTCGCCGAGATATGCAGCGACGGCAATCATGCCAAGTTGTGCGAGGGCACGAAGGATGTGTGCCCACAATGGGAACGTGTTTCCATTCAATGGAATGTCGTTGATAAACATGTTGAAATTTGCCCAATACAGAACGATGAGAAGAGCAACCGTTGCCTTCCCTGCAATGGCTCGTGTCGGTCGGACAATAAGTCCGATTCCACAGAGAATCTCAGGTATGCCGCTTATGATGACCCAAAATTCAGCACTGAAAGGTAGAGCTTCGGGTACGATTGGCGTAAACCACTCAACATCGATGAAGTGCAGAATTCCAACGTAGATGAAAAAAGCACCTAATCCGAATGCCAGTGCGTCTTTGTGGTAGGGCCACAAATGCCTCATCGCTTCACCACGATGGTCAGGAGGTCACCATCTTTGAGTTGGTGATCAAGTCCGACACGCTGCCAGTCGAACTTTGCAGAAGGACCCTTGATTCGAGCGAAACGGAATTTCCGTACAAAATCACGATGCAACTTGTTGCAGATCGTTTCAACGGTTGAGTCGTCCTTGACAATCAGAGGTTCTTCCAAATCGGCTTCTTGACCTTGTGGTTTCAAGAAGACGCGCATGAAGCCTAGATTGTCGTAAATAAAATCCTTCAATTCCGTAAGTCCAATGTCTTTGAACGCGGAGATTTCCATGATTGGCCAATCGCTTGGAAGTCCTGATTTCGCTCTTTCAATATCCTCAGGCGTTGCAATGTCAATTTTGTTGATGGCAATAACTGCTTTTTCATAGACGATGTTTCCTGCTAGACAGTCGACGATTTGCTCAGCCGTCGTATCCTGTCGCAACGTTACAATCGCGGATGTATAACCAAATGATCGAATGATGTCACCCATTTCTTCAGGAGTTAGATGCGTTTGTTCAACCGTTGTCCGTACATCGATTCCACCTTTATCGACGCGTTTGATGAAAACAGGGGGCTTCTGTTGATTCAATCGAAGACCAGAATTGTGCAATTCTCGATGAAGGACATTGAAATGCCCATCCTGGAAGGGATCAACGATGTAGAGAACCATGTCAGAGGAACGAATCACATTGAGGATTTCTTTGCCTCTTCCTTTTCCTTCTGCAGCACCTTTGATCAGTCCAGGCAAGTCGAGAATCTGTATTTTCGCACCACGGTGTTCCATAACACCAGGAATACACGTGAGTGTGGTAAAGGCGTATCCACCTGCTTCAGAATGAGCGTCAGTCACTTTGGAGATCAATGTCGACTTACCGACGGAAGGAAAACCGACCAATGAAACGGTAGCATCTCCAGACTTCTTGACTTCGAACCCCTTGCCACCACCACTCGCTTTCGAGTGTGCAGCCGCTTTTTCTTCCTTGAGTTTGAGTTGGGCAATCTTGGCCTTCAACTTCCCAATGTGGGCGTTGGTAGCCTTGTTCTTTTGCGTCTTATCGATTTCAGCGCGAATCATTTCGATTTGCTCTTTAATCGTCGCCATACGAACCCCTCTACTTTGCTGGAACAGGCCCTGTTCTTCAATCCTGTTGCCTCTTCGAACCGAAATTTTCCATTCCTTTGTTTTCTAATGTTGCCGAATGCCTCAAAGAAGAGCCAGCACTCGCTTTGTTTATGGGACTGGAAATCGTTGTTCTTCTCGTTGATGTCCCAAGTTTGCGTCATCTTGTTACGACTCCATGGTGTGAACTTTATTCTGGCTTGGAAAAGC
>JAYYFM010000029.1:0-9289 GCA_036158745.1 Thermoplasmatota archaeon | reverse complement strand
GGATCTTGCTGAAGCAATGGCTGGTAAAGGCCTTGGGACGCCAGCAACACGGGCAGATACGATTGAGAAATTGCTTTCTCGAGGCTATATTTCACGTCAACAGTCTGGAGCGCTCAATGCGACACCTCACGGCATCCGTATCATCGAAATACTGCGTCGAATCCCAGTTGAATGGATTACATCTGCCGAACTTACAGGTGAAATGGAAGCCGCATTAACAGCAGTTCAACGTGGAGAATTGGAAGCCACAAAATACATGGAAAACATTGTCGAACAGACCACCGATTTGGTAATTCGAGTCAGAGACCATGATCGAAGTCAGTTGTTTATTCAAGATGAGTCAATTGGTAACTGCCCTCAGTGTACATCTGCGATTATCGAAACAGCACTTTCCTACACCTGCGAAAAGAATGAAGGGAAGGAAAAGGGGTGCTCTTTTGTGTTTTGGAAAGATACCAGCGGACGTTGGTTTGATCGTTCCACGGCGAAACGCTTGCTCGAACAAAAGGAATTGACGGACTTGCATGGGTTCTTTAACCGAAATGGGGAAGCTTATGAGACATCCGTTGTCATCTCAAATGAAGGGAAGGTAACATCCTCAAAATCAACCGGTAATCGGGCGAATTCCTCCGATGAGGCAATCTGTCCATGTCCGAAATGCGATGGTACAATTCGTGAAACCGATACGCACTATTCCTGCGATCAAGAAACGTGTAAATTCTCAGGCGTTGGAAAGGTCATTTGTAAGCGAGAAATCAACAGAGAGGAGGCAAAATCAATTTTGGTCGATGGTAAATCCCCTCTTATTGAAGATTTTATTTCTCGCAGAGGACGTCCTTTCCCTGCTTATCTCGTTCTTGAAGGCAACAAAGTTGGGTTTGAATTCCCTCCTCGTGAAGCCGCTGCTGATGCTCGTCGATTTGAGGTCACGCCCGGCGTTGTAGCGGTTTGTCCGAAGCATGGTACAGAAATCTACGAAACTGAGACGCACTTCCGACCAAAAACAAGTGCGAGCGGATGTAAAATAGACATACCCCGTGAAATCTCGAAACGTGAAATCACGCGAGAAGAAGCGAAACAACTGATCGAAAAGGGAGAAATTGGTCCGTTTGATGATTTGATTGCAAAGAAATCAGGAAATCCTTACACAGCAATTCTTTGGCTCAAAAAGAACGAACGCGTTGGATATCGTTTCGCAAAACGGTAGTCGCAGAAGAAACTTCTTGAAGTTCGGTCCACCGTATTTATCACATGGACCATGATTACGACGTTGTCATTATCGGTGCGGGTCCAGTTGGCGGTTATACTGCACGCCTTTTGTGTGAACGTGGATTATCGGTTTTGATGGTCGAAGAACACAATGAAGTTGGAAGACCATTTCAATGCGCAGGACTCGTAACACCAAGTGCAATGGATGCTGTAGAAGCATACGATACGGTTGTTGAAGACGTCGATGGAGCGCTCATTCACGGACCATCCGGCACGCTCGTCCCTGTTGGTCGTCAAGGTGAGTTGAGAACGTATGTTGTCTGCAGAAAACGATTCGATCAAACGGTTGTCCAACAAGGCCTTGAGGCAGGAGCAGATCTCATTCTCGAATCTCAACCAACGTCTGCAGATGTTGTCGAAGATGGTGTAATAATTGATATTGTTAATCAACGCACTCAAGAAACAACGACCGTCCGAGCAAAGCTACTCATCGGTTGTGATGGAGCACACTCATGGGTGCGTCGTCGATTTAAGATGGGCCATCCAAAAGAAACGATGATTGGATTTCAAACCGAAGTCGTTGGTTATGAAGGCCAAGATGGTTGGCTCGAAATGTACAGTGGTTCAAGTATAGCTCCTGGATTCTTTGCCTGGGTGATTCCATCAGGAAACGGTACACATCGAATCGGTCTTTGGTCAAAAGCAGACCTTCTCGATGGGCGTACAGTACTGGACTGCTACAACGATCTCCTCGAGCATCCATTGTGGAAAGACCGATTTGAGAACATCATCGAGACGGCCCGATACTGTGGCCCAGTGCCATCCGGAATGATTCGAAGACCCTTCAAAGATCGAGTTCTTGTCATCGGTGATGCGGCAGGCATGGCGAAACCAACAACCGGCGGGGGGCTCGGACCTGGATTCAAACAAATCTCATCGATTGCTGATAAGCTTGTCAAACATGTCAACATGAATCAGTTATCGGAAAAAGATTTGAAATCAGTAACGAGGTCTTCGTGGCCCAAAATGAAGAAGGAACAAGATCGTGCACGAGCATTAAGAGACCTTCTGGTTTCTACCCGAACGGACGAAGAATTGGACGAACATTTTGCGAATTTTGCGAAACCTGAGGTGATTTCACTCATCAACGAAATTGGCGATATTGAAAAACCAGTTCCGTTGGGTCTCGCACTGTTGAAGAAAGTTCCAGCATTCCGAAAATTGGCTTTGCAGGCAGGAGTCAAGCTTCTGTTCACCTGAGGGGAGCATATGTCATCGTGGTCAATTGTTCATCGCGTTCGCTATCCTCCGTTTGATGATAAACGATTGAATGCGAATGCTGCACCAATCTTTGAAGATGAAATCGCCTCAAATCTCAGCGATGATGAAGTAGTCAAGATGTTACCACCTTACACCATTCAAAGTTCAGAAGGATGGTTGATAGAACGGACCATTGTTAACAACAACGGAGAATCCTATGACGGAATGACTGAATTGCTCACAGATAGTCAACCATATGTTGAACTTGTGAAGCAACAGCGTAGAGGTTGGTACATCCTTCCAAACAAACTTCACGGTGTTGCTCGAAGAATGATCAATGCTGCTGTAATTCTTCTACTTGCAACACTTGTCTACCTCTTCTTGGAACCATTGTTGAGTAGCATAGGTATACCAAGCGTTGGAACGAAAAGCCTGCAGATTGGTCTTCTTGATTATCCTATTCTGAGTGTCATTGTTGTACCCATACTGATGCTACCAATTGTACTCCGATTAATTGCCAATTTCGTCGACCTCAAACGTCAACAAGACTTTTTTCGATCACCAATAGAGCAACCAGTTGTCGAATTCGATTCCCCAGTTGTGAGTGGAAAACCATTGTCTGGCCGCATCAAATTGCCAGATAAATTACCAGATTGGAAATCGATATCCTGCCATTGGCAAGTAGGTACTCTTCCACCATCAAGAGAGGCTCTCATTGAACTTTCCAATACAACGGAGGGTTCACAACCACCTGTCGGTCTTTCAACACCGTTACCGCATCACTGGGAGGCAAGTCTGGATGATGGTACCGCAGGTGGTGAGGATTCACCAATCGAGAGAAAGGACATTCAAGGCGGCGTCTTTTTGCGACCTATGCGATTTTCTGCGGAAGGTGGCTCATCGAAAATTGAAGAGGATGGATCATTTTCCATCAGTGCTCCAGACCAATCATGGCCTGGGACGGTCAATTCACCATTGCACCGCATCCATTGGGAATTTATTCTAAAGATAAAGCGAAACAAACAAATGCCTCTGCTTTGGGTTTGCCCAGTTCATGTTCAATTTCCGAATTCAATCGTTCACCTCGATGATCTAAAAATCAACGATCCTAGAACGGAACAGTTCTTCATCGGTGAACGTTAGATTCATGTCCTTTAGGGCCGTGTGAAGTGCATGGCCAGCAAGCCTTTCCTCGCTGTTTTGCTTTCACTGTTGATGCTATCCGGTTGTTTTGGAAGCGGTGATACGAATTCTGACGTCGTTGAGGAAGAGCCTGCTCCAATCCCATTTACCTTAACAGCCGAATGGGATAAGGAATCAATCACTGGCGTACTCGATGAGATTGCAAATCTAAACGTCCTTCTTGAAACGACGGGTGTAGGCGATTATTCCGTCGAGGCAAGCATAACGCACTCTGGTGAGGCTGTAAGCCAGTCTGATTACAGCATAACGAAGAAGACAACAAGCATTTCTATAGTTTTGCTACCAAATGAACCAGGTACATACGTTATCGATTTAACGGTATTTCCAACGATGGGAGAACAGATTAACATGACAAATACAATCGAAATCCCTCTTCCAGAGGAAGGGACAACATCGATTGTGGCACCACAGTTCCTCGTTGTCGAGGCTGCAATGCTTGTTCTCCAAGGTCAAGTGTTGCACGAAGCGTTGGAAACCTGTGCAACCCTGATCGAGATTAATGAAGAAGATTCATCGGTGACAACCAACTCACTGCCTCTACAAGACGACGGTAGCTTTTCGTACATTTTGACTGACCTTGATGTGCGTACAGAAACCTTCGTTGTTCGAACAAAAGCAGTATGTGGAGAGTACACCCTTACTGAAGATTCGAAAAACATCACCATCATCGTTGAAGAAAACAACGATGCAGATGGAGATGGAATCCAAGATAGTGTCGATTTCTGTCCAGATGGTTATGGTGAATCGGACGGATGGGCTTCGAATACTCAAAGCGATGCTGATCAGGACGGTTGCAGAGATTTCGACGAGGACTTGGACGATGATAACGACGGAATCCTAGATACCAATGATGATTGCACATCAAGCCTCGGGTGGACAAGCACGCAAGAGAACGATCGTGATCAGGATGGATGTCATGACGATACCGACGATGACGATGACGATGGGGATGGTATTCTTGATGTCAATGATGCTTGCTTGAATGGAGAGATCAATTGGCCAGCAAATCTCTACAACGACTGGGATCAGGATGGTTGCAACGATCTTCTCGAGGATTCTGATGACGATAACGATGGTGAACCAGATGCCACAGACGCTTGCCCAAAAGGTCGTTCAAATTGGCAATCAGAGCGAACAATAAACACGGATTTCGACATGGACGGTTGTTATGATGCAACGGAAGACGTTGATGATGACAATGATAACGTCAACGATGTCAATGCAACCGGAGCAACATTGGATCTTTGCCCAACGACGCCGGCGAACGCAACGGGTGTTGATGAATTTGGGTGCGCAGCTATCGAACGTGACACCGACGGTGATGGCGTCAACGATTTCGTCGATGCATGTGAAGGTACACCAAGTGGGTTAATTGTCAACGCTGTGGGATGTGCTGATTTAGATGGTGATGGTGTGTTTGCAAACGTTGACATTTGTGCTGACAGTCCCGCACGGTGGACGATCGATGTTGATGGTTGTGCAATCGTCCAAAAGCCGGTTCAATGGACAGCTGGAACTTCTGTTAATGGTCCAATGGATATCGTACCAACCTTCACAGTACCTACGCTTGATGGTACGTTTACATTCCAGAACAAGTGGACTGGAAACGATGTCTATTTGTTTATGTTCAAGTATACAGACGGAAGTGGTAACTCGAATTCAGCAACATGGTCAACAAATCCAGGCACATTTATTCGAAATCTGCCTGAGAACACTCACCTGTTCTACGGCTCCTTTGATTCAAGCTACCACAACGATGTGCTCTCACGTAAGAGCGATGTGGAAGCACGCCTCAACCCAAGTGAAGAAGAGCAGTGGGATGGCCGTATTCATTACATTGACATGGATGCGAGCAACATTCAGGGCGGCTTAGGGCAAATGATATCCAACTTTAACAGTCCATTCTTCATGGGTATCGACCGTTTCCAGCGTGCACGTGATACCGGCTCAATTTACGCATGGGTTTCACAAACAAACGATCCATTTCACTACACATATGAACCACACCAATGGAATGCTGAATTCGAACCAGAAATTCGAATGCAAGATTCAGGTATCGATGTCGTCACGCTCTACGATTTCGATCGACATGCTGGTGGGTGGGGAGCCAATCACAACTCGTACAGAAATGCGACCTTCACATTGCCTGAGAATTTGTCATCGTACGATACACTCGAAGTATTTCATGAACATGCCTGCGATGAGAGAGCAAATCGTTATCAAAAGAGCGATGGGAGTTACGGTGGATGTCATGAATGGGATTATCTTGCACATCTGTACATTTGTGATGCAGACAATTCATCGGTTTGTGGGACTGAATTCATGCGCTGGATTACAACTTATGGGCGAGAAGGACGATGGTTAACCGATATTAGCCCGTACTTGTTTATGCTTGAAGACGATCAAGAACGAAGATTCAGGTACAAAGGTGCAAACAAAGGAGACCTTACCATCAAATTCTTGTTTTCAAATTGGGGAAGTGGTGAGCGAGCGTTTGACGCTGAGTTTGGCTTCACTGGAGGACAATTCGATGGAACATACAACAATGAAAGTCGATATGTTCGAAGCCTGAATTTCACTGTTCCAAGTGAAACCACAAGAGTCGAGATTGTTGCAACCATCACGGGTCATGGTTTCCAGCAAGACGATGCGAATTGTGCTGAGTTCTGTGACCATCAACATCACTACTACATGGATTCATACCACACATATGAGTGGCATCCAATCGTCTACTCAAACACAGGGTGTGAAAACGAAGTCAACAACGGAGTCGTTGCCAATCAATTCGGATCATGGCCGTATGGAAGAGCAGGATGGTGTGCTGGTCAAGATGTCAAACAATGGAGTTTCGATATCACTTCTTGGGTTGACATGAATGGCCAGAACAACGAATTGACCTATCGAGGTCTCTTCAATGGACAAGAGTACAACCCAACTGGTGAATCGAGCAAAGGTGGACGAAACATCGTCGCTGAGATATGGGTCGTCTTTTACACCAACTCGACCGCTTGACGTGGTGGTTGACTGATCGTCTCAGGTGCATTGACAAGAGCGTTTGGTGTTTCAAGTAACTCATAATCGCTGTTGCGTCGCTTCGGGATAAACCCTGCACGCTGAATCGAAAGCTGTAATTCGTATTCTGTCGCACTGAATTTGGTCGTTCCCGAAGCGGAGACAACGTTCTCTTCCATCATGGTTGATCCTGCATCATCAGCACCTGCGAGCAATGCCATCTGTGCAATTCCCATCCCCATCGTCGGCCATGATGCTTGGATGTGGTCCACATTATCCAAGAACAAACGAGCAATCGCAACATGGCGCAAGTACTCGGTTGAACCAGCGCCTCGTTCAAACTTGTTTTGGCCACGATTTCTTTTTCCGAATGTGTTGGTTTCCAACTGAACAGGCCATGCAATAAACGATGTGAAGCCAGGCAGCCCAAGCGAACGAATTTCTTCTTGTTGTTCACGGATTCGATGGAGGTGTTGAACCCGGTCTGCGTTGGATTCTCCAAAACCAATGACGTTGGTTGCGCTTGTTGTCAATCCGAGAAGTTGGGCTTCTTTCATGACCCGCAACCAGTTGTCAGGATGTCCTTTTTTTGGGGATACATCCTTTCGCACAGACTCAACAAGCATCTCAGCACCGCCTCCGGGTAGGCCATGCATTCCAGCATCTTTCAGATGCTCCAATACTGTCTGAGTTGGCAATTCAGTGACCTCTGAAATCCCTTCAATTTCGATAGGCGAGAAGCAATCCAAATCGATTGTTGGATGGCGTTCTCGGAGCGCTTTGATGAGATCAATGTACCAACTGAATTCAAGGTCAGGATTCACGCCCCCTTGCATCAAAATGCGAGAGCCCCCAATTGCCTCAAGTTCGTGAATACGGTTATGGATTTCATCGTAGGATTGCGTATAGGTTTCTTCATGACCAGGTGGCCGATAGAAGGAGCAAAATTGGCAGTTGATTGTGCAGACATTGGTATAATTGATGTTCCGATCTACGAGGTAGGTGACTTCATTGGAGGGGTTATGTAGACATCTTCGATGATGAGCTGCTGCCATCAACTGATGAAGAGGAGCATCATTGTAGAGTTCAACGGATTCTTCGACAGACAAACGAAACGTTTCACTCGAGGATAGAATCCTTTGCAGCGTCTCTTGCCAAGCCATACGGCCACCTCAAAGACTACCAACAATTCGTTCAATATCATCAATTGTTTTTGGACAGGAAATGGTCAAGACATCAGGATCCCCATTCGTAACGAGGACATCATCTTCAATGCGAATCCCAATGTTTGCATATCGCTCCGGACAATCGACATCAGGACGCCAAGCTCCGAAGTATAGTCCGGGTTCTACGGTTAGGACCATTCCTTCTTCAAGCAAACGTGGTGTACCATCCGGCTTGTAGGTGCCCACATCATGTACATCCAAACCGAGCCAATGTCCCGTATTGTGCATGTACCACTTGCGTAGTTCACCAGTTTCAAGATCAAGTGCTTCGTCCAGCGTTTGGGTGATAACTCCAAGCCGAATCAATCCTTCAGCAAGTGCTTTTCGAGCAACTTCGTGAGGCATGTTGTAAGGATTGCCCACTCGACAAGCATCGATGGCTTTCTCCTGAGCATCAAGAACAATTTCGTAGATTTCCTTTTGTGCATCTGAAAAAGTCCCTCCAATAGGCCAGGAACGTGTAATATCTGCAGCGTAACCTTGGTACTCTGCACCAGCATCAATCAGAATAATTTCATCCGATTGACATGGGGAATTATTGACGGTGTAATGGAGGATGGTCGCATTTTCACCACATCCAACGATGGATGGATAAGCCCAACCACTCGTTCCTCCATAAACGAAGAATCCCTCAATGATAGATTGGATTTGGAATTCGTGTATGCCGTCTTTGCTCGCTGCCATTGCCAATTCATGTGCTTTCGACGAGACTTCTGCAGCATAACGCATCTGTTGAATCTCCACATCGGATTTACGCAATCGCATCTCGGCAATGCGACGGCTGGGGTCTTCGACACTGATTGGACCAGAGCCAAAGTGCTGGCGCTTTCGATCACGCTTCTCAACTGCAGACATAACGATTGAATCGATGCGAGGGTCAATACCAGGACGGACGTGTACACGCACCGATGACTCAAGGAGACGCTCAAGGTGTAAGCACATATCATGACAAGAATCAGCACGGTCGATTGGCCAATCTTGCAATGCACCTTCTGTACCAGGTCGTCGCCCTTCCCAAATTTCCATCAGTGTATCTTTTGGTTGGACAAAAAGATGTGATATCCACTCACCATCATCATGGTAAAACATCAACGTAGCTTCTGGATCTGTCCAACCACACATGTACATCATGTCACTTGAGGAACGGTACGGATAATGCACATCGTTGCTCCTCGTTGCTTCGGGTAGAGAAGAGACGATGACGAGGTCGTCGACATCAAGTTGCGAGAGCAATCGAGATTGTCGTTCTCGATAGACCTCCTTGGATAGAGTAGGTGGTTTCTCTGGCAACGTCCCGTATGCCTCATCGAACATTGTGCTCATTGTATTCCTCCAAACGTCACAGTTCTTTAATCAATTCTTTGGCTCTCTGCCTCGTT
>JAYYFM010000028.1:0-9409 GCA_036158745.1 Thermoplasmatota archaeon | reverse complement strand
AGGATTCGATATCGTAAAAGTCGATGGCTTCGAAAGGTTCCATTCAGTTCCCTCATTTCGTGGGAGTCGATACAACTCATGAACCTTAGCACAAGAACACGATGTTCATTCTTCTCATTCTTTCTTTTCAAAGCCACGCAGTTGCCTGTATTTTCTCTGCAAATACGAGCTGTTCATGAAAATCAGTCCGATGATGACACCTGGTACCGAGATAGCTACAGCAGCGAACACCATGGTCTCCATGATGCCCAAACTTTCTCTGCTTTCGACGGGGAAGATATCGATGATGAGTCCTTCATTGGTAATCATCCAACCATCATCTTCACCGGTTTCCCACATAAGAGCAATGCGTTGGCCAGCAACCTCTGGATCGTGTTCCGTGATCGCTTGAGATTCCATGTGCATGAAGACCTCATCGAGACTCGCTTTGTAACGAACGGATTCCATTGGTGCAAGATGTACCAACGATGTCCCATCGTACCCTCTGCTTGTTGCGATGAAATCAGTGGACCCTTCAAGCAGTTCGAGGACCCTTTCGGTACTTGATTGAGATGCGTCCTCGATATCTAGGATGATTGAAACGTGGACTCGGCCGCTACCAAAGGCGACACACTTTCTAAACGTGGGGTCAGGGCAGTCAGCTGCCATCCAGGTGTAATCTGAGGTGCCATCCAACCATGTCACCTCACGAGTACGATCGATGACTGCGATACCATCATTCAGTGTTGAGGCCACGCACAGGTTGTGTTCAATATGACAAGCAATGTCGGTGATTTCTGAATCCATTGTTCCTTCGAGTTGGGACATTCCCTCGCCTTCATTGAAGCTGTAGATGTTGCCATTTTTCGCACCGAAGAAAGCAAGATCTCCACCAGCACGCCAAGAGATTGCTGTGAGTTCAATGCTACCTACTGTTCCTGCTCCATTCACAGCCTGAATGCTGTTGTCGCTCAAGGTGTAGCGAAGTGCAGCACCAAGGTCGCCTGCAATGAGTGCAGTCTGACCGTTTGGATGCCAAGAAACGTCGTTGAATCGTGCAGAACGACTGCTATCGATGTTTTGATCCTGACTTCTATCGCCCGGAGAGGACGCTGAAATCATATGGATGTAACCATCATCACCGACCAAAAGTATGCTTTCCGTGTTTGGTGAAACTTCTCCTGCTCGAATGTTCAGTCCCTGTTCATCCAATGCGTTTTCGTTCTCGAAACCGACTTCTGATGCGCTTGCTAGAGGCGCAAGAAGGAGCAGCAGCAGGATGAGTGACGCTTTGGTGCGCATAGTTGGCCCACACAATCGTACAGAAAAACCCCACTCTTGAGGTGGCTTCTTCTTCGCGAGCCTTATGAGGGTCATGCCAATGGACTGACATGGAGCGATTCGCAGTCAAACGAGGCGTTGAGAAATCAATCGGTGGAAATGCAGGACTAGCCAAGTTGGCAGCACAACATTTTGAGAATGTTCAGGCCAATGCAGAAGGTGAATTCCAAGCATCGTTTGGTCTTCTCTCGAACATTTCTGGATGTTACACTGATCAAGGAAAATTGCAAGTTGATGTGGTCCAGTTGAAGGGATCCGATCTTGAAGCGTTCCTCTCTGCTGATGGTGGTCGAGAACAAGCGATGGAGAGTCGCCGACGGTGGTCTTCCTTCCTCGATGAGGCAACCGGTTACACTGCCAAACAACGTGGCGATAAGGCAAAGGAAGACGCCAAGAAATTCTCAAAGGCAAAATCCGCCATTAAGATGATTCGAAAATCGATCGAGATGAGCACGACTGTCACGCAAGAAACCATCGATACAGCTGAATCGATGATTGCTGAAATCGAAGACATGATTGAGCGCGGTGAAGCTCCTTCAGAAGGCAAGGTCAAGAAATTGAGCGAACTTGTTTGAGGTGTTGATATGGATTTGGATGCCCTCCTCGCACCCTTCGAGGAGCGGTATGAACGCATCAAAGAACTCTCTGAAGTGAACCGAAAGCGTCTCTATCTCATGATTGGTGATGTTGAAGAAAGCGTCGGCATTGAGCACCTCGTTGACTGTCTCGCTGATGAAACGTCGATGGCTGGTGATGGTGTTCTGCGATGTTACGTTGGTTTTGAACCAAGTGGAAAGGCTCACATTGGTTGGAAGGTTCTTTCTCTCCAATTGAAGCGAATGCTTGAAGCCGATGCGAACGTTCTGATTTTCTTGGCCGATTGGCATGCATGGGTGAACGACAAATTTGGCGGTAATATGGAGGACATCCAGAAGACTGCTGTCTACATGGAAGAAACATTCCGTGCACTCCTCGATTATCCAGAGGAAGGAGATGGACCGGGACAACTTCGATTTTACTGGGCGAGTCAACTAATGGATTCTGGAGATTATTGGGCAAGAGTTCTTCGATGCTCAAAGGGAGCCACCTTAACAATGGTTCGCAAAACGTTCACCATCATGGGACGCGATGAGGCCTCATCAGACCACGATTTGTCGAAATTCTACTATCCTGCCATGCAAGCAGCTGATATCTTCGAGTTGAACATCGATGTTGCTATCGGCGGCATGGACCAACGAAAAGCGCACATGTTCATGCGGGACATGGCTTCGAAGTGGAACTGGAACAAAGCAACCTGTCTTCACACACCAATTTTGTCTTCCTTGAAAGCATCGGGTGTTCGAATGGATTCGTTCGATTACAAAATGAGCAAGTCCGACCCAAACGGAGCACTTCTGCTTCACGACACGCTCGAGAAGGTTCAGAAGAAGATGAAGAAAGCCTATCTTGATCCAGAAGATGACCAATCACCTGTTTACGAACTTGCAGAACATGTTGTGTTGCCAGAGTTCGGCCATATTCAGGTCACTCCAAATCCTAAATTTGGAGAACCTAGCACCTGGAACGACTTGGCTTCGTTCAAAGCGGCAGTCAAGGATGGGACGTTACATCCGTTCGATGCAAAGATGGGAGTTGCTGCTGGTGTCGCGGCAGGTTTGTCATCCATCGCTGAGCATTTTGAAGCCAATCCTGATGCTTACGAGACCATGCTCGATATCACATCATGAGACTTCTTCGATGCTCAGTGCACGCAGTTGAAGAATTCGACGTGTATCTTTGATGAAGTTTCGATCTGGAATAGGGTCGATGTAAACGACGCCGTTGATGCGGATGGTTTCACCGGGTTGGTGTTTGTCAACGTATTCATCATCGACAATAATCTGAATCGGTTGTTCGCTCTGACCAGTGGCATCGTGAACGTTGAGGTATTGGATGTCTTGGTAAAACGAACCTTCTGCAGTGAGTTGAAGCAGTGATTCAAGACGCTTGTAGAGGCTGTAAGAGACTTGACCTTCCAACGCTTTTTCTGCATCTTCGAGACATATTCGGCAAGGCCCACGTGGACGTTTTCGTTCTCGGGCGACACGTTGCTTTACTTCCTCCCGATGTCCACATGCAATGCATGTGTAAAGCGCCTTTTTGAGGTAGCCAATTCGTGGACCGACATCATGAATCTTGACAATCAAACTGACCAATTCGCCTCTGTCCCGCATACGAAGGCTCGAAACAGTTCTCAACTTCTCATCAGGGAAGAGGATGGGACGAAGAACGCACCGTACATCAGAGTATTCCGCACCCATTGAACGCAAAACTTCGTTCGCTTGTTCAACAGTTTCCTCGGGGAATTCATTGAATCGGAGGCTGAGCAAGTCATCCTCGTCGATGTCTGCATAATCAATAAGGAAGGAGAAGATCGGTTCTTCCATTGCCGTGATTCCTTTGAGGTTCTCAAAATCTTCTGCATGCTTACGCTGGAAAAGCTCTCTCCAGTGGTTCAGAGTATCAGCAAGCTCGCTTGGTGGGCCTGGTATGTGGCGTTCGTCGGACATGGAAATTTCCGTGTCCAAAGACGGCCTGTAAAGATTCCCTTTTTCTTTCGATTCTGAGACAGAATTCATGGCGGCTGAAAGCCAATCTTCATGAATCGAACCTTGCTGGAAGATTTGATAGAGATGCCCACAATCATCGTATTGGTTAAGCAAGTTCCAGACACCAACGCAAAAATCACTGTGCAAGGAGGTCGCGTTGACCTTTCCACAGTCAAGATGGAAATGAGTCCATACGATGGATTTGCCATCGAAACAGCCCTTCGCCACAAGGAAGCGACCGGTGGTACAGTCACTGCACTCACTGTTGGAGCGGCGGGCACTGAAAAGATTCTCAAGGATGCCAAAGCAATGGGTGTTGATAACATCGTTCGAGTTTGGGACGATTCATGGTCCGAACTCGATTCAAACGCACTTCAAACCGTTCTCAAAGAATCCATTGAATCGCTTGGTGGCACTGCTGTGTACTGCGGTAAGTCTGCTGCCGATACTGGTGCCGGATCAACTGGCCCAGGGCTCGCTGAGCGCCTCGGCTGGGCAAATGCATCCAATGTCATTGGTGCTGAATTTGCTGATTCAGTGACCGTCTCCATGCCGGTTGAAGCAGGTGTTGCTAAGGTTAGCGTTCCTCTTCCTGCCGTCATCTCCTGTGACAAGGGTGATTTCAAACCACGAAAGGCCAACGTCAAGGGAATCATGATGGCGAAGAAAGCACAAGTCGAGCTGATGACCGCCAGTGCTCCTGCATCAACGGTTGTTGTAGCAAGTCATTCTATGCCTGCAGCGAAACCTGCTGGCAAGACCTTCGAAGGTGGATCAAGCGCTTCGCAAGTTGTTCAATTACTTCGTGATGAAGCCAACGTACTATGAGGTGAGAAAGATGACAAACAAGATTGTAATTGCAGAACTAACAAAAGGAACCGTCAATGCATCGACTGCAGAACTTGTTTCTGCTGCGCAAGCCATGGGTGGAGACGTCACAGTCGTCGTCCCATGTACGGATGCTTCCATGGCAGATGCTGTCACGGGCTACGATGGCGTATCAAAGGTTATTGCAGTCAAATCCGATATTTTCGCCGGAAACGACAGCAGTGGTTGGGCAAGCGCACTTGACAGCGCAATGCCAGCAGGGACCGTTCTTTTCCTTGCAACTGCCCGAAGCAAAGACGTAGCATCTCGTCTTGCAGCACGACGTGGGCTTTCCGTTGTCCAAGATGTTGTTTCCATTGATGGCAACAACCTGACCTCTCCAATTTACTCAGGAAAAGCAAACCAAACAGTCACTGTCAACGGGGACGCTGTCGTTTCAGTCCGAGCAAACGTGTTCTCCGGTGTTGGTTCTGGATCATCCAACGATGTGTCCGTTGTCGATGCATCCGGTGACGTGAAGACTGCTGTTCAAGACGTTATGGAGCGAGCAAGCGCTCGACTTGATGTCTCGGAAGCGAACATCATCATTTCTGGTGGACGTGGCATGGGTTCACCTGCCAACTTCTCTCATCTTGAGGCAGTTGCAGATACCATTGGTGCTGCCGTAGGTGCATCACGTGCAGCGGTCGACACATGGGAAGAGATTCCTCACTCAATGCAGGTCGGACAAACAGGAAAAACGGTCAACCCGAATCTCTACATCGCTGTTGGGATTTCGGGCGCTATCCAACACCTTGCTGGTATGCGTTCTTCCAAGTACATCGTCGCCATCAACAAAGATGCTGATGCACCAATCTTCCAGCATGCAGATTACGGAATCGTTGCAACTTGGGAAGAAGCTCTACCCGTCTTCCAAGACGCTCTTTCAAGCATGCTTGGTTAAGCGTACTTTCCGAATGTGTAAACGCCGGATTCACCGGCACCATCGCCTACAAACGGGTTTGTGGCCTTCTCATGTCCGATGGTTGTGAGTGGTCCATGTCCCGGGTGGACGATGGTTTCTGGGTCAAGTGGCCACAGTTTCGTTCGAATGCTGTTCGATAAAACGTTGAAATCTCCTCCTGTGTTTTCCAAATCAGTTCGACCAACTGATCCAGCAAATAATGTATCGCCAACGAACAAATGATCGGCATCATCTTCGACAAGGAGTCGAATGCAACAACCACCGAGTGTGTGACCTGGTGTATGAAGAATCTCAAAATCGATGGAGCCAAGTGAAAGGATTTGGTCATCTGCAATGTCATGATCGGCTACAGCAGGTTCGGGCAACGAAATTCCATAGCGAACAGCTGCGTTCTTCGCAAGCGTTTGCAAGAACGTATCGTCTGGGTGCAAATACCATTCAACGCCAAAGTGTTGCTTTAGTGTAGGGATGTGTCCACTGTGGTCAAAATGGGCATGCGTGTTGAGTAATGCGACAACCTTTCGTTCAATGATTTTGGTCTCTTCCAAGGTGTGTGTTGACCAATGAGGTCCTGTTCCAGCGCAAGATTCAATCCATTCAATGAGTCGCTGCGGCTCATCACCACCATCGATGATGACGGTGTCCCCTGTGGCAGAGTCGGTGACAACCGAGCATCGCATTTGTAACGGTCCAACCAAGAAGTTCTCAATCAGTGGGGTGCTGACGCCCATGGTGTTGCCAACGACTTCTCCTTCATGAGCCTGAGGATTCAATCGTAATCTGAAGGGAATCCGAGGTCATACCTCCTTCAGAATCGAAAACTCTCAGCTCGAACTGATGGATGCCTGTTGAAAGTTTCACACGTACCTTGGCTTCATTCGAAATTTCACGACCAGTCCCATCCAACCATGACCATGACTGGATTCGATCTTGTGGATCTGAAGATTGCGAACCATCCAACGTGACAATAGCAGTTTCAGCATCATGCAGACGAATGACTTGGTTCTCTCCAGCATTTGCTTTTGGAAGAAGGACTTCATCAGCATCTTCATGCAGAAATTGAAGCAAGTCGTCGAGGTCGTCCTCTTTATTTTCGACTGATTGAGTAGAAATCTCTTCGTTCATCGCAGCCGTGAGTGAATCAAGACCAATTTCAAGTTCCTGCATGTTCTGATTGTAGGATTCTTGTTCTTCTTCCGAAAGAAGATTCGTAAAGTCATCTACATTTCTATAGACAATTTCTGGATTGGTTTCCACCTCAACCATCTCTTCTTCAAACCACCCCTGGAGGAACGATGGATCGACTTCAACTCGTTCTTGATTCACATCGCAAATGCCAACAGGTTCGGCCCCAGTCCAGTCGTTCTGATCTTCACCAAAGAATGCCATACAACCCGAATCATCAATTTCGACTCCCTCAACCATGCCTTTGTGTTCGACTTGCCAAACGATGTTTTTGGTTTCAATATCGAATCCATAGATGTAGAACCATGTTCCAATGATCAGGGTTGATCCATTGATGTGTAGCGATTGGATTGGATAATCGAACGAAAACAGGTCGTCAAGATCCTGATTGTTGAGTGAGACTACATCACCATTGTCCAATCCCAAATAGAGACTTAATGCATCCGCAGCAGTCGCTTTCACACGTCCGTTCAACTCTCTACGATGAAGCAAGTTCTCATTCGAATAAACTTCCAACTCCAGGGCTTCTTCTTCACCTGGGACTAGTGCGTGTCCTTCCCGTGCGACAAACCATGTTTGGCCTGCACCTGCTCCAGCAGCTACGATGTCTTCTCCAATCTCACCGCGCTGCACTCGGTGGAAGACAATGTTGAGTTGATCATCTGTTTTTACGACGGTTTGGTTCTCGAGAATCAAGAACGCTGAATCATTGCTCGTTGCGAAGGAACGAACCTCTCGCTGAACCTTGCTGTACTCCTGCCCATCCAGTGTATACTGGCGTAGTGTGCCAATTCCATCGAGTGCAAGGATTTGCTTACCTACGTATAATTGTGCTCCTCCTGCATCGAATTCGGATGTCCAAATCTCTTCAGCATCCATTGAATAGACGTGCAATCCATTGGTTTCATCCAAGATGACAATCTTGTTTGTGCTCCACGCAAGTCCAACAATTTTTGAGTTGACATGAATTTTCGACAAAACATCTTTTGCATCACTTTTCACATCAACGCACTGGACCAAACCATCCACGTTCCCAATCAACAAGTGGCCAGATGTAGGATGCAACGCAATCGCAGTTACGCTCGATTTCTGATGAACTGCATCAATCACTGGAAGCGTTTCGACCATGCTTGCCACAGGCATTCACCAGTTATATGCTCATGTGTCAATCGTTCAATCTATTTGTTACACGAATGATACAAAAGCATTTTTTTATGACGCAGTAGAGCGATTATTATGCGTGTGTGGTTCGTGACCGTTGTTTTTCTTGCGATGACCATGTCTCCGCTAGTGGACCATTTCACTCAATTGGAAGACACGCACAAGCAAATTCAGTCATCAAGCCCTATTCAAACAACGCTTTCATCGAGTTCTGGTTGGATTACTGGTGGCGAAGAGATCACCATAACAGGGAGTGGCTTTTCGAACCTTCGTGAAACAAATGTGACGTATGATGGCATCAATCATCAATGGACGAAATCTACGGCAGATTACGGAAATGAAGCAGGACATGAAAACGCTATTGCCATTGACTCGAGGGGTCATGTGCACATCGTTCATGCCAGCGGCGATGGCTACGCATTTACTCACAGTGTTTACGACGGTTCTTCTTGGACACCAACTGCCATCAAAAACTGCGAAGGTAGTTACTGTTGGGATACGCACATGGTGATTGATGATAACGACGAACTCCATGCTGCTTATTCGACCAACACCGGCCTTGTCGTGTACATGCACTACGATGGCACATCATGGACTTCGACGCAAGTCTCGACAAGCGCAAAGGTTGGGCCAGTAGGGATTGCTCTCGATTCGAACAATCATCCGCACATTTCTTTCGTTGCCGGTGGTTCATTCTGCGGCAATGGGCTTCGCCTTGCATCGTTTGATGGAAGTGGATGGACAACAAATTCCATCGATTCAGGTAGCAACAAGGGGTGTGACTCGGCCATCATCATTGATGGGAACGACAACGGCTATATTGCTTACCAAGATCGAGGCCAATCCAAGTTGAAATTTGCAACAAACAAAAGCGGTTCTTGGATTACCTATGCACCAGATACTGGAGGGTACAACATCGCCTATCCAGGCTACTACAGCTCGCTAGCCATGGATCATCAAGGCCAATTCCACATCGCTCATTACGACAGCGACAACGACGATTTGCGCTATTCAACGGGCATTCCAAATGGGGCATGGAATACAGATGTAGTTGATTCATCAGGAGATACTGGTCGAAATCCTTCGATTGCCATCGATGCAGCTGGCGATCCACACATTGTTTACCGATCTTGGAACGGTTGGAAACTCAAGTATGCTACACTGAACCCATCATCGCCGAACTGGCAGGTCAGTACAATCGAGAGTGGCGGTAGCGTAGGGGATGGCACAGGTGAATCAAACTCGATCGTCATTGGTGATGGTACGATACATGTTGCCTACACCGATGAGACAAATGGCGTACTCCGTTATGCAACAAAATCAACGGGTGTGTCTGTAACGAATGAGATTACCGTTAAGTTTG
>JAYYFM010000027.1:0-9627 GCA_036158745.1 Thermoplasmatota archaeon | reverse complement strand
TTGAACCTTCCCTGTGAATCAGGGTATTAGGCGCCTGATTTTGGTGTTGCTTGAACAAACCAAATCAGTTGATGGAGGTGTACATGTCGTCCGGCATTTCACCTGCGAGCATGAGTGCACCTTCTGCAACCTTTTCCAATGGATTTTCAACGCACCAAACATTGACATCGCCGATATCGGCGATTTCTCGGGCAACTCGCTCTGCAAGTCCTTCGATGAGGGAACCTCCACCAGAGAGGATGATGTTGTTTCGAAGAACCGGTTGGTACTCAGGGTCTGCCTCAGCGACGATGCGCTTGATGGCGTTACCGACCTTAGGAATCAAGAGTTCACATGCCTCTTGAATGAGGTCACCAATGTCGACATTCTGGCTCTTACCATCAACGGAGAGTGAAACTTCGACGGTTCGAACGTCGCCACCGACGTAGGAGGATTCTTCTTTCCACTTTCGGACCATGTCCTTGGTAATTTGCGCTCCAGTGAACTTCTTTGCGATGAGGTCCTTCAGTTCAAGATCGAGCCAATCTCCGGCTTCTTGAATCGTTACTTGGTCTTCATCGGTGGGGAATGTCCCATGGATTCGAGCAATGTCGGTCGTACCTGCGCCGATATCGACGACAATGGAGCCACCGATTTCACCGATTGCAAAGGCTGTTGCAAAAGGTTCGGTAACGACCATGATAGCATTGACTTGACCACGTAGTGTTGCTACAAGGTTGCTCTTGTCGGTAAACGAAACGTGACTTGGGGAGCAGATGACGCCAAAGACCTCGTCGAATTCTTCTGGATCGACGGTTTCGATGAGGTGAGATACGAAGGCCTTTGCAGCAGCGAGGTTTGCTTCATCATCTTGAGCAACACCAGCTGCCATTGGACGGTAGAGATTGCAAGCAAGTTTGTTCTTGAGTGCATCAGCACCAAAGAGAACGTCACGCTTGAGGAAGTTTCGTGCTACTGGGTCTTTTGGTCGCCCAACCACGGTTTCAACAGAGTGCATGGCACCTGCGCTTGAAGCAATAGTCGACTGAAACGTTCCTAGGTCAATTCCAACATATAATCGTCCGCTCATCTTGAACACCTTCTCGGATAAACCAGCGTGGATGCCATAAGGTTTGAAGATAGCCCTTCATAACCATGAACAATTTTGCTTCAATTTTCACACATGTCGAGACTTTCGGAGAACAAATTGAGCGATGAGAGAGATGACAATTGCGGCAATGATAGAAGACCACAGTGCAGCATTCGACCATGAATTGGCTCGATTTTTTCCTTCCTGAATCGGCTGCGAAACATGGATAGTGATCTGTTCAGACGTATAACTCGTTGATGCGGGGGCTGTCCACGAACTGGAATTCAAATCAGTTGCGTCAATTACAACCGTCCAATTTCCAGCCGCACTCAGCGGGAAGAAATCCTGACTTACGTTCACGGAGCACGTATTCCAAGCATCATCGAGAAGAAGCATTGTGCACACGTATACGGTTCCTGCCTGTGAGCCAAGGCGTTCGAGAACAATCGTTACATTGACGGGATCTTCATCGAGAATCGAATAGAGAATTGTTATGGTTTCATTGTCATGCTGTTGCAACGATACCTCGTCCAAGAACATACGAGGAGCTTCGTTTTGTTGGGTACAACCTTGTTGCGTTACCGGGACGTCCAGAGGCGTCATCAAACAATCATCGAGGTTGTCTTCGACACCGTCTTGATCGAGATCATCAATACATCCATCCATGTCCGAATCCCAGCCAAGCGCACTGACAAAAGGACAGTTATCACCTTCGTACGGCACACCGTCTCCATCAGCATCGGAATGATTCAATGGATCGAGTTCAACCC
Organism: Thermoplasmatota archaeon; assembly: GCA_036158745.1. Taxonomy (GTDB): domain Archaea; phylum Thermoplasmatota; class Poseidoniia; order Poseidoniales; family Poseidoniaceae; genus MGIIa-L2. The sequence goes on along the minus strand of JAYYFM010000027.1, from coordinate 7,788 downwards.
CCCGGACAGCAAGACCGAATCCAAGCCGATCACCCTCTACACCTAATGTACCAGGCAAATTTCCGGGCGTCACATAACGTCCTGTTACGATGACATCAACATACTCAATCCCGTTGAGCGTTTCTTCATCGAGGTGAATACCGACGGTCGTTTCGTTGGATGGAGGGAAGGCTGTGGTATTGAGGTGGTCAGCAAAATCATAGTACAGCATTGAACGCCCATCGCTTCGATAACTTTCACCTACAGCAAATCGACCATCGGGTAAGCGGACCATGAGTTGGACATCGTCGACGAGGTGCGGCTCCGGCTTCGCTTGTGTGGACAACTGTACATCAAGCGCATCACCATTAAGGATGAAACGTTGTTGGAAGACATCATCTGTTGCAATAAACGGTCCGACCGCACCTGCACCATCCCAACTGTTCTCCATGAGGTACTCAATTGGTTGCGATGCACCCATACGCGCTTCGAAATGTTCGGAAGGGCCACCATCGATCAATCGATAGGAGTCATGAATCCAAACATCGGAAATCGGTCGTTCGCCATCAAATGAGGGCGAGGATAGCAGTTGGAAATCAATGATTTCGCTCAGGTTGAGTATGCCCCATCCATCGTATGCATTCGGAGCATTGGATCCCCCGTTCCCTCCGTTTCTATGTGATTCACCTAAGGGTGTTGAGGAGAGTGCAAGCAGTGCTTTCATCATTGGTGCAGACGGTGTGAATCCATCTCCGAGTAAGATGGTGTGTTGTGATATGTCAGTTTCAAACCAAGGCGCTCGATCTGCCAACGAATGCTCAGTGAGTGTCTCATTGTGCCCCGTTAGCCAACCTTCCTGAACCATTTGTTGAATCACGCTTGCGTACGTTGCAGCCATTGGCGTGGACATGCTGGTTCCGCTCAATGTGTGTTGTCCTGAGTTGTATGAATCCGGGGAACCGTCCGATCGAGCAGAGACAATCGACACGCCTGGAGCGAGAGCGAAAATACCACGCGTTCCGGCATCGGTTGGCCCATGGACCGATGACATCCACCGTTCCGTATCGTAATCCTTTGTAGCGGCTCCGATGGCGATGACGTTCCTTGCATTGGCCGGCTCGAGAACCAAGCCACCGTTGTTCCCTGGCGCAATCAAAGGCAACGTCCACGGGAATTCACGTGTAAAGGCATCAAAATCGCCAGACCTTAGGGTATAATCCGTGGTATCGTCGCCCCATGAATTGGAATGGAGATATCCGCCATACAAGGCCGATTCAGCAAGCAACAGATCGACGTCTGGGGGTTGCCAGCCTTGTTCGGAGACAATGTCTTGAACGACCAATTGAGACCCATAACCGAGGGACATGATTGTGGACGGAATGGTGTCTTCAATCGCTGTTGCAATAGGATGGCAACCGAGAATTCCTGCGGTATGTGTGCCATGACGGTAATCTACGTGGCCTGAATTGTCCCATTCGTCGATGGTTGTATTCACGTGCAACAGCTTTCGATGGTCGAGACCGATTGACGCATTGGAGACATTCCGGAAACAGGAATGGTCGGAATCAATTCCCGTATCTGCAACCCCAATCACAACTCCAGAACCGTTGAGTCCAAACGTCCAAGCAGCAGGGTATGTTTCCGTAGCAGATCCAGAGAGGATGGCTCCAGAATCGAGATTTCTACCTTCTGTGAGTAAAACCGGCTCGAGCCACAGGACGCCGTCAATGTTGGCAAACCATTCCGTATTCAAGTTGGAAGCCCACACGATCTCGATGTAAGTCAAAAAACCATCATCAATTGAGTCTACAAGACCGTTTTCATGTTGTTGGATTTGTTCATGAATATCACCGATAACGTTGGATGGAAGTCTAGGCTCAAGAACAACCCGAACCGTTTGCCCATCAATTGGAAGCGATTTCCACTTTGCCTTTTCAGTATCGAATTCACTGGCAGTTGGATGATGCGCTCCCTCTTCCAATTTCCAAACGAGTAGTTCAGAAGCAGAGATTGAACGTAGCGGCATGAAACCAAAATCGCTCAGCATATCCCAGTCCGATTGTTTCCATACTTGACCTTCTGGAAGAAGTAGAATGGCTTCTTCTCCTGAGTAGAACTTCTCATCATTCACATCTCCGAGCGGGAGAGGCGCAACAAGGAGGAGTACTGCTAGGAGAAGACTTCGCACATGTTTGTGCTACTCTTCCACGTTGATGAAACACGCGATGCACTTTCCAACTCTCAACCATCGCGTTTAAATCAAGAAACGAGTCGCCTTGGAATCATGAAGGCCTTCCGTGTTGATGGACAAGCCCCGTTCGGTCGTCTCCGACAGAAATTCTCGCTCGATGTTGTAGCATCTTCAAAAGCCGATGCTGAGCACCGCGTATACTCGATTATTGGCTCTCGCCATAAGGCAAGTCGCCGTGCAATTAACATCGACTCCGTCAACGAAATCGATCCACGAACCTCATCCGAACCAATCGTTCTTCACCACTTCCGTGAAGAAATCGCAGCTGCTGGTGGCACCATCGCTCCAGTGGCTGAAGAAGAGTGATTGCAGCATCGCCGCATTCATGAAGGTCGCACCACAGGCGTTGATGAGGCGGTCTTGTGGAACAATCTGAACTTCAACGAACAGCACGACTCGTTGAAATGAATCGTGAACGGTTTCATGAAGTTCAAGAACGAATTGAACAGGTAATCAATGTCCTCGGAGAACATGACGTTACGGCGACCATTCTCGAAACACTGTCGAAAAAAGACCACGGTTCAGAAATGAAGATGCACGTCTCCATTGGAGCCGGTGTAACGCTTACCTGTCAACACCCTGGTGGTGGAGAAGGAACCACCATCGTTGATCTCGGAAGCGGCATCTTCGGTGAACGAACTTGGTCGGATGCGGCATCAATCACTCGAGAACGAATGGAAGAATTGGGAACACTCCTCGAAGGCCTTCAATCCCAAAGTCAGCAACTTGAAACGACCATTGCTACATTAGCTCAAACCTTTACTGCAGCAGCAGAAGCACAAACTCAAACCGAACCATCCACGCCTATGAACGAAACTGAACCACAGCCAGAACCAGAAGAGACACCAGTATCGAAGCCAAAGCGACGCAGAGGCGGTATGTTTGGCAACGAACTAACCTTGGATGACTAGGTGAGAACATGGGCCTCTTCGATCGATTCAAGAAACGCGTGAGGGAAGTCGCTGAAGAAGTCGACTCTGACGCTCTCACTGCGATGGAAGATTCAGAAGAAGGCGTAGCGGCACTTGAATCATCCAAGCATGTTGAGGAGGATTGGGAAGATGATGTGCTAGAAATCGAAGAGGAAAGATTCGAAGAATCAGCTGTTGAATCCTCGGATGACGACTGGGATGATTGGGATGATGAAGACGATGACATTGCTCTCCCTGTAACACTCACAAAGAAAGAGCGTAAGCGACTTGAAAAGTTGGAAAAGCAACGAACAAAGGAATTGAAGCGGCGAAAAGCAACAACCATTGCAAAACCCAAGGGTTCGAAAGTCGACCTCTCAATGATGCGCACGACGACAGGTCGGCAACTTGTGGAAGTGAAAACTGCTCCTCGAGGTTCATCAAAGAGTGCAGATATTGAAACCGAAGCAGGCTCAGTGTCCATCGACCTCGGCGGAGGAATTGTTGAGCAAGGTGGCCGAGTCATCAAGCCGGGGAAAGTTCTCGACGACCTCCTCGAAGAACTTGAATGGATGCTTCTCGAGTCCGATATCTCGAGTGAAGCAGTTACATCTGTTCTCGCCGCATTGCAAAAAAGTCTCGTTGGGGCACGATTGCGACGTGGTGCAGAACTTGCGAAGGTTCTCGAAGCAGCACTCAAGCGTGCACTTCGCAACCTCCTTTCAGCAGGATATTGGGATTTCGATGCTACCGTTCAATCTTACTTAGATCAAGGTGATTCGCCAGTTGTTGTCATGCTTGTTGGTGTCAATGGAACTGGGAAAACAACCACTGCAGCGAAAATTGCGAACAGATTGCAGTCGAACGGCCACTCCGTTATTGCAGCAGCAGGTGATACTTTTCGAGCTGGAGCAATTCAACAACTCGAATCGCACTGTGAGAATCTGGGGATTCGATGTGTTTCGAGTCAGCGCGGGGGCGATGCAGCAGCCATTGCTCGCGATGCGATTGAATCGGCAAAGGCGAAGGACATCGACGTCGTTCTGGTTGACACAGCAGGAAGAATGCAAAACAAAACCAATCTCATGAAGGAGCTTGAAAAGGTTCGAAGAGTTGCCAATCCACACCTCGTTCTCTTCGTGGGCGACGCACTTGCAGGCAACGATGCAGTCGATCAAGCCAAGATGTTCCAAGAGATGATGCGCTTTGATGGAGCAGTTCTATCCAAGATGGATACGGATGCGAAGGGCGGTGCAGGCCTCTCAATTGCTTTTGCAACGGGACGGCCAATTGTCTTCGCTGGCGTGGGCCAAGGTTACGACGATCTGCTTCAATTCAATCCAGACTGGTTGTTGGATGAGATGTTTTCATGAGGGCGAATCATGTTTGAAGACAAAGAAACTGAGACGTTTTTTACCGTCGTTCACATGTTTCAACGCTCTGCTATGGCCAATCTCGGACTCTTGGAGCATCCTGCCGGTGGCCTTCAATTCAATTTCTCGGAGGCAAAAGACATCATCGATATTCTTCGGATGCTGCAAAACAAAACCAAAGGGAATCTTGATGCATCTGCCGATGCAATGTTGAAAGGCGTCATTAGTGAACTACAGATGCAATTTATGCAAGCCCCAAAACGTAAGAAGCGTATGGAAGAAGAAGAGGCAAACATGGAAAACGTCCGACAAACCTTCGAAAACCCACGAGAAGGGCCGGTCGAAGACCTTTCAAGCGAAGAATGACCGAATTCCAATCAATTCATCGGTTGATTGATGAGCAAGGATTGTTTCAGGAGAATTGGTCGCGATGTCTTACGTCAGTGAAGTCTCCTCAGATGAAGCACCGACTGTGTTGATTGTTGACAACAATCAGATGTCGATTATGCGCTTGCGTGAAGTGTTCAAGAAACGAGGTTTTGCGATACAGGTCTGTGAAGATGGAGACCTTGCTGTCGACGAATACATCAAGATTGATCCGGAACTTGTCGTCATGTCTCTGGACATTCCTTCGCTCGATGGCCATCTTGCAGCCTTAGAAATGCGCGAACATGGAGGCGACTCACGTATTCTTTTCATTGCTCCTAATCGTCTTCGGGAATTAGCCGTTCATGCAACATACTCAGCCGGAGCCGTAGGTTGGCTTGCTAAACCAGTCAGTCAAGCACAATTGGATGAAATTTGGGACCAAGTCCTCGGGCCGATCCCCGAAGCTCCAGGTCTTGAAGACCTTGATGACTTGTATCCCGAGGATCGTATCAAGCCACAACCGGACGAAATCCAACTTCCTCCTCTTGCTGAACTCCCTCCTCTCGAAACTCTTCCACCAATTGCAAAATTACCCGCAATCGAACCGGAAGTTGTCGAAGCCACTCGTCCCAAAAAACGTGGTAGGAAACTCCTGTTTCTTCTCATTCTCGTGGGTATTGGTGTTGGTATCGCTTACCAGCAAGGATACCTTGATTCACTGTTGTAATTGATTGTGTTGAATGTGAATCGGTTGAACGTATTGGCCGGGCAGTTGAACGATTTGCCCTTCCATGATAGTCGAGCCGTGAGGGGCTTGGATGACTTGTTCCCGTTGGTAGGTGCTTGTTGTGAGGAGTGAAGGATCACCTTGCAAGATTTGACGGTCCAATTTACGGGCATTCCAATAGCCCCAATACAACAGTGCGAGCAAACCTGCGAACAGTAAAAGGCCCACTAGAAACAAAAATGCTTCCACGTTCACCGCTCCAGTAATGCTTTCCACGAAGCTTCTGCATATGCAGCGGCAGCAGCCGCAGGATCACTTGATCCATGAATTCCGGACCCAACGATGATGCAATCCGACCCAGCCATAACCGCTTCGTATGGATCGCCGTATCGTTGACCCATTTCTCCATCACCAGTCGCAAGATTGACTCCGGGCGTCCAGATCATCTTGCCTTCGCCAACCTTCGAACGCAATTCACGTACAGAATCCGGATTGGATCCGTTTCCAATAAAGCCAAACACCCCTGGATGGACTCGTCCTGCCTCAACAACCGTAGAAGTGTATTCAGGATTGAGAAGATTGCCACGACTGGACATTTGTGCGAGCAGTAGAACGCCCCCTTCTCTTGATGCTTCGGCCCATGCTGCTTGCAATCCGTCGACAATGTCTGGTCCACTAATGAGATGCGCTGTCACAAGGTCACTCCACTCTTTGATGTTGTAGATTCCACCCATTTGCTTACGCGAAATTTTCCCGATATCTGCAAATTTCCGGTCTTCAAAAATGAGAAGGTCCAATGCGTGGGCACGTTCACAGAAACGCTTCCACTCCTCCATATTCCAATCGTCGATGAGGTCGACGTGCGTCTTCAATGCTGCAATGGAAGCGCCAACGGCTTCGAGCAGTTCGAACAATTCAGCCATTGTGTATCGATCGGCGGCGAGGCAAACCAAGCTCTGTTTTCGACAAGCGACTTGCATGAACGTTTTCGCCATAGGCAACGTTGAGACCTCCCAACGAACGCCCCATGCTTCATTTGCCTCCATGCTTAACCCCAAGCATTGACACCAATCATAGTTTGCGGAAAAGACGCAAACCGTTTATGTCACCGCATCGAGGGTGAAACATGGCGAGAAGGAGCGGATTGGCTGTTCTTCTCGTGGCAATGATGCTGAGCATGACGCTCTCAGGATGCTTTGGGAATTCAACTCCCACATCAGAAGAGAAGATTGTTCAAACATACCCAGACATTTACGAACGCCACACGCTTGAATGGAACTGGACAGGCTCCTACTCTCGGGTGCTTGAGGATGGACCATACGAACCGCTACCCGTTCAAGAAGTGAACATCGAGGTTGACACATCAGGCACATGGGAAGGCGGACCGAATACCGCTGAAGTGCACCTCTCGTATTGGTTGCCATCCAACACAGAAGAAGGTGAACAAGTCCCAGTCATTGCAGTCGTGAGTCCATATTTCGATTACGGTTCTCCAGGAAGCCAATCATCACCAACCAACGTTGTGAGTGCTGGCCGTGGCGAATTCATCTACGATAATTTCGTCCCACATGGCTATGCTCTTGCACAGGTGGCCGTTTTCGCTACCGAAGAGAGCACAGGATGTTTCGACTATCGTGGCGATGGCGAAGGACTTGGTATTCACATGGCTGTCGAATGGCTAGGAACTCAGAATTGGAGCAATGGGCATGTCGCTATTTATGGTAAATCCTACGAAGGCGCAACTGCATGGGAAGCTGCTGCACAAGGCAGCCAGTATCTGAAGACCATCGTTCCTATATCAGGCACAACTGCTCTTGGGCCACTCCTCTACAAGAACGGTAGCGCAGAAGCGCGAAGCCAGGTGATGCACTCAAATTACGGAGGTTCGATTCTTGATTACGATGGTGACGATCTTGACAACCTGTGCGGAGACGTGGTTGAAGGATTCCTTGCAGGACCGACGCGTTACGGGCTTGGTGAACTCGACCCTTACATGGACAATTACTACGACGAGCGAAGCCACATCGACAAAGCATTGGGCAAGTACAATGGAAGCATCTACTGGGTTCACTAAATTAAAAAATGTACAGGAAGTGCTCCGAACATTTAATTATCGTCATATTTTTCTATTTAAAGATGCCGTATTATTTTTTAATTGGTTTTGGAAGCGTGGGATTT
>JAYYFM010000026.1:0-9641 GCA_036158745.1 Thermoplasmatota archaeon | reverse complement strand
GCCCATCTGCCCACTTAGCTACCCGTATGACCGTACACCTGTTTAAGTGTGCTTTCGTCCGCAGCTCAGTCTGTTTGTTTGCCCGCCCCATTTCTGCCTCTTCCTCTTCATCACTCGGTTCGAGAAGCCCGGGAGATGAACAAGATGTACAAAATCGTCACAAGAGAGGATACCATCCGTATCCCTGCAGAGTACATGAAAAAAGGCCAATCACTCGACCAACACATCGACCGATTGGCAATGACCGCCTTCGAAGGTCGCTTCGATGAACAAAACCGCTTCATTTTGGTAACGAGCAATCACACGCCTCTCGGTCGTGGTCGTATTATCCACGGCGATGGTGCAATCTATCAGCGTGTCCGCTTCGATGCACTCCTCTTTTGCATGGACGACTACGAAGTCGTTGAAGGAGCAATCTCTGAAGTGAACGAGTTCGGAGCATTCGTTCGTATCGGTCCAATGGAAGCTCTACTGCACAAATCCCAGATTCTTGATGACCAAGTTGAAGTCAACGTAGGCGCAGGAACCATTTCAGGTCGAAATGATGACAAGCGATTGGGCATCGGAACCGCTGTTCGTGCTCGAATCGTTTCGCTATCTCCTGACACAAGTGATCCTCGTCGATCAAAAATCGGTCTAACATGCAAGCAACCAGGCCTTGGGTCTCTTGAATGGCTTGGCGAAACAGGTGAGTGAAGATGGCCAAGAATCCATTTGCATGCGGTGAATGTGGACTTATTCTTCAAGACGGAGTTGACCAATGCCCACGTCATCCATCCGCTCAGACCACGACTGACTGGCAGGGCTACGTCATTATCATCCACCCATCACGCTCGGAAATCGCTGAGCGACTGAACATCGACCAACCAGGTCACTATGCATTGAAAGTAAACATCCGCTAAGGAGGACGAACACATGGATATTGTAAATCGAACAGAAAATAAACTACTCAATCGAGTTGAAATCGACTTCAAGTGGAATCACAAGGGGGCGAAGACACCCTCAAAGAAGGAAATCATGGATCTCGTCAAGACCCTCGAGCCAGGTTCCAATCCTGATTTGATCGTTGTAAAGAACTGCAAGACTCGTTACGGACAAGCTTTGACAACTGGTCAAGCACTCATCTACGAATCTGCTGAGGCCATGAAGGTCGAACCAGAATACATTCACGAACGCCACAAGGGTTTCCGAAGTGGTAACGCAACCGAAGAGGTCGCTGAAGAGGCTGCTGAAGAGGCTGCTGAAGAGGCTGCTGAAGAAACAGAGGACGGTGGTGAATGATGGGAGAACCAAATCCAAAGGCAAAGTGGTCGAAGTACGCTATTGCTGAAGACGGCACACTCGAACGCAAGGCTGAACATTGCCCGAACTGTGGTCCAGGTGTCTTCCTAGGCACACACGCCGACCGCAAGACTTGCGGCCGTTGTGGCTACTCCGTCAAAAACGAATGAGTCAATACTCCATCGTTTGTGAGCAGCCAAAGTTGCTCATCTTTGATTAAGTGCTGAACAACGACTTCGTCTTGCTTCTTTGTTTGAACACCGTTTTCGCTGATCGCAATTTCTTCTCTCCAGCCTGAAAGAATCCACGTACCGTTCGCAGTAAGTGCATGTTGAACGGGTCCTTTTGTGGCAAGGTCTGCAACTTTTACTCCAGTTCTGTAAAGATAACAACGTCCATCGTTCAGCAACAGGAGTCGTTCTGTTTCTGTACCATGCACATCAGAGAGAGCGCCCTCAATTTCAAAGTGGGAACTTCCAATTTTGTTTCCATCTTCCTTTGAAAGCCGCAAACATCCTCCTGCCCTTGACCATACTTCGATGGTTGTTGCTGTCTCATGGAGCGAAACCGTCTCCTGACTCATTGGTAGATGAGCGAGGTTTGGCCACTCTGGAGGCGGTGCTCTCCAACGCTCCACTCCAGTGACATCGAAACCGTACACGCCACGGTTCCACAGAACGAAAACAAACCCATCATCCATGCTGCCTAAAGCAAGAGGCTCTGCATCGAGAACATGAGCCCATCTTGCCCCTTCGGGTAGAATAGCTTGGTCAAGATTTCGAGCGACTCGTAAATCTCCTCGCTCCACACCGTCTCTAAATGGTCGATTGAGCGGCAAACATCCCATTCTTGCCAGTAACAATTCACGATCAATCCAAGTCGCAATGAGGACGTCTCCAACCACAATCGCATGCTGGATGGACATTGGAAATGGGCGAGCATGTTGTTCAAGTGGATTCCAATTTGAATCAAGTCGGCAGAGTTCTCCATCAACCCCGATGGCTACAGCATAGACGCCATCAACCTCGGGTGTTTCAATCAACTTTATTGCTCGAAACGGAAGGTGTGTTGAGTTTTCACCCTCGGCCATGGATAAACGAGTACGAGGTTCTTTGTCAATACTCGCTTTCAAGAAGTCCACCCGCCTCAGCAAGAACATGTCCGACGTTGTTCTGATAGCGGTGAACAACGATGATATTGCTTCAACGAATCAAGCGAAGTTTCTTCTTGAAAACCATCAATGGTCGAAATGCGATGATGTGGAATCTCAACCAGCGTTTGCGATAGGTAATGTTCGTATGTGGTTTCTACCAAAACGAATTCTCTGGGAAGACCATCTCGACCAACGCTGGAATGATGCTACGAAGGAAACGGTACGTGAAGTCATTTTCCCATCAAGACATGCTGCAGTGAGTGGGAAGCCATGTCTTACATTGCATCCAATCGGTGTACCTCACCACCCACTCGGAGAGGAGCCACCGTTTGGTGGTCGCTCAGGTTTTGCTCCACCTCCAAATCCTCGTATCGGACCTTGGTGGAGGCTTCTTCACCAGAAGTGGGAAGAGAATGCCATTCCTGATTTCTCACTCTCACTTGAGGTGACGCATCATGGACCAATCCTCGATGTGCCAGCACTGTTCATTGAGGTTGGTTCAACAGAACCATACTGGCCGAATGAGGAAGCTGCTCAACTCCTATCAGAGGTGATCGCTGAAGGCCTCGGCTTTAGAGATGGATTCTCAAACGAATGTTGGAGTTCAAGACATATTGGAGAAGCCGTTCTCGTGACACTGGGAGGTGGACATTACGCCCCAAAGGCCAACAAATTAGGTTTGGAAAACAATGTGTGGATTGGACATATGCTGGCGAATCATTCCCTGCCATTCGGGTCACAAGAAAATCCCGGCATTCTATGGAAACAATCAATTGACGCAGCACTTGCATCTACGCAAAAGGCATTTCCAGGTGGAGTCATCGTTTGCAATGTGGAAAAGAAATCGTTCAAGGGTTGGCAACGTCAATTAATTTACAATCATCTTGAGTCCATCGGGGTCGAAGTTGTTCGAACCAATGCGTTCTTGGAAATGGTCAAAGGATGCCGTGAAGTCCAATAACGTGAGGAGGTTGGTTCATGCTGTCAAAACTCATCGTTGCAATGACGCTACGTATGCCACGTTGGTTTGTACGTTGGGTTTCTCGTCGCTACGTTGCAGGTTCAACGCTGGATGATGCGGTCATGGTCATGAAGCGATTGCAATCTGAGGGTGCATGCTTTACCATCGATGTTCTCGGAGAAGAAATCTCTTCCTTAGATGAGGCCCAATTCTTCCTCGATGAATACGTTCGTGTAATGCAGGCAATTGTCGAAAACGACTTTGATGCGAACCTTTCGATCAAACCGACGGCATTTGGGCTGCTCATCGATAAGGACAAGGGCATGGAGAATATTGAATCTCTAGTACGACAAGCTGCCGAACATGATATGTTTGTGCGTCTGGATATGGAAGATCATCGTGTTACCACAGAAACCATTCAAGTTGTTCTCGATTTGCATGAGAAAGGCTTGACAAATGTCGGAACAGTCCTCCAAGGGCGTTTGCATCGAACGCCGAATGACATTGAGGAAGTCGGTGATGCCATCGGTCCAAATGCTGACTATCGAATTTGCAAAGGAATCTATCTCGAACCTGAAGAAATCGCTTATACAACACGCGCAGATATTCGCAACAAAACCAATGACGCCATCAGGATGGCTTTGGAACACGGTGCCTATGTTGGAATTGCATCGCACGATGTCCCAGTTGTCGATTATTCTCTCGAAGTCCTGAAGGAATTCAACATGGGACCTTCAATTGACGATCCAAGAACCAACGCAGGAGTGGCCAGAAAAGGAAAAGGCCCGGGTTACGAATTCCAAATGCTTCTTGGCGTACGTGGCCCGATGCGACGAAAACTCACGAAGCAAGGACATCGTACTCGCGTCTATATCCCATACGGAGAAAAGTGGTATGAGTACAGCATACGACGTCTACAAGAAAATCCGACCATCGGATTGCAGATTGCCAAGGCCTTTTTGATGCCTTGGACAAACCGTCCATAATCACTTTCGGGCCTTTTTCTTCTTGCGCTTGTTTGACGGTTTGACCCGCTTTTTGATTTGCTCTTTTGGCAAGATTGGATTTGGATTGAAACCAAGACGCCCCTCTTTCCAAGCTTGACGTCGTTCTCTTGGCGTCTTCGGTTCAAATCGTTCTGGTCGTGGTGGTTCATGCAAATACATTCTCTTGATGTTGGAGGCATCGACCGTACCTCGTAACGTACGCCCTTCACCAGTGTGGATCGCACGTATGCGCCATGTCTGGACGCCGATATCGAGGATTGTCCCTGCTTTGAAAGACGTGCCTTCTTCCACGATGAGTACATCAGGCGTTGAGAATTCTCCTCGAGTCTTCGTGATTTTGACCCGGAGCATATCTTGACGTAATGCAACTGCGCGAACAAGGCTATTCGCCTCGATTTCTTCAACAGATCCCTTTTCAGATTCGAGTCGAGTTATTCTCCATGCCATTTCATTGTGCTCAAAAACATCGTTAAGCTCCAACCATTCATCAGCATCGAGATCGATTGTCGCCATGTATGATTCAGGACCATCAGTCAGCATGAACGGTACACGCTTCAACGGAGGTGCTCGGAATTGAATTTCATGAACGGTGGAACATGTCTCACACCGTAAGAGGTAATCCTTACCTCGGCCGATTTCTTTTTCCTTGAGGATTTGGTGACCTGTCACATCTTCGCAGGTAGGACAAAGAACAGCGTTTTCGATGACCTCGTCGTCATCGAAGTCGTCCTCGTACAATTCGTCATCCATGCTTCTCAGGTGGCTCTCGAAGCATGCCCCCTTTGAATCCACCGCATGTGGTATCGTCACAGTCTTCAAAACAAGTCGGGACTGAGGTCCACGCATGAGCGAGATTGGGCGCGACCAAGTTTTGCCAACGCTCTTGAATGCAGATCATGCTCGTTCTCGCGACGAACCTGAAATCGCAGCGAACATTGCTACACAATTGGAGCACATGGGGTTGTCAACATGGTCAATTTCTGTCTTGCGTCGATTGCGTGATGCCATTGGCCGCCAGGAACCAGACCGTGTTCTCGAAGTTGGAGGAAGTATCGGACATCGCTCTGCATGGCTGTTCGACTTATTTGCTGAACGTCCAGTCTCTCGTTTTGATATCATCGAACAAGGAGCAAAATTTGGGGTCATTCTCCATCGGCTTCAAACACGATACGATGCATCATCGTGGTCAAACATCATTGTCAATGACTTTGCAACTTTGTGTGCTGAAGAAAAAGCATGGAAACTAACAACGGCTTCCGGAGTAGGTGCCGATGAACGTCGCCTTTCCGAAGCCTACGACGCAATCATTGTTGACGCACCTCTCAGTCGGTTAGCTAGTGATTTGCAACATGCTATGGGTTTGCTTTCCAACAACGGTGTTCTCTACACAACGGAACCAGAAACACCTGTCGGAGAGTACGATGAACTTGATGATGATGGGAAAGCGAAGGTCGATGGATTCAATGCATGGATCAAATTCGTGCAAGAATCTCAACCGAACTATCACATGGCTTTTGTCCCGCTCTTTGGTGGGACCATTGTTGCCTTTTTCAAGCGGTAGATTGTTGGCCAGCCAATTCTAAGAGGGCCTCAATATCGAGCAAACCGTATCCATAGTCGTTATCGTGATCGGACTGCCCATCCTGTGGTTGAACGGATTGCATAATCCAGTCTTTGACCTCATCAATGGTTGAAACATCTCCTGATGTTCCATTGCTTGCAAGTTCGGGGTGGGCCTCGAGCAGTATGGCAATAGCACCTGTAACATAGACCGTGGCAGCACTGGTGCCGCTGGATGAGGACCATGTTCCTTGTGTGTTGAGAACGGGTACGTCTTTTGCAGGTGCGACCAGTTCAGGTTTCTTGTCTGGGTCGCCACGTGGCAACTTGAACGGTATTGCACTGAACCCGTTGTTTCCTGTTGAAGACTTTGCCCAATGATCTCCCGATAGGGTTACGCCTCCAACACATATCACGCGACGTTCGCTCCCGGGTGAAGCAACATCCCCATCGTCATTTTCACCACCATCGTTACCTGCGGCTGCGATAACAAATATTCCACGTGCAGTAGCATCGTTTACTGAATCTTCAATGGTCCTACCATTCGAACTTGGCAATGGAAACAAATCTTGCCCCCCACCCAACGAGAGGGAAATGATGCTCACGTTTTGACCGATGCACCAATCGATGCCTGCTACGACGTCTTCCTCATATCCAGACCCATTGGCAAGCAATGCTTTGGCAACGTAGAGGTTCACGTCTTTTGCGATTCCGTTAATCCAACCATTTGCCACGAGGATTCCTGCCATGTTCGTTCCATGTCCATGATCGTCGTATGGATTGGATTTACCTTGAACAATATCAACCCATGCTGCCACATCAAAACCTTCCAAATCTGGGTGATTCAATTCCATACCCGTGTCGACAATGCACACATTGACTCCAGAGCCAGAATAGCCGCTTGGAAGGTTGATGAGTTCTCTGTAGGTTTGTTCGGATTCAATCAGAGCATCGCTCGGTTTAACAAATGTCAGTCCATCACCTGCGATGATATTGTAAGCAAAGCCTGCTACCAAGATGAGAAGTACGGCAGTAGCAATGCTCACAACGCGTCGAACGATTTCAAGATCCCTTTCCAGTTGTGGAGATAGGCCACTGTCCTTTGCATCTGTATCATGATTCCTTGTCACGACAGCCCCTCACTGAAATGCCTGAACTGCTTCTGAAAACGTGTCGACAAAACGCTTGACGTCCTCCTCAGTGTTGTAGAAATAAGCAGAGGCTCTCAATGAGCCATTGTACCCTCTGTCATTGAACCATGAATGCACACAGTGCTGGCCGGATCGAACCATGACGCCCGATACCTCGTCAAGAAGCAATGCGATGTCATGTGCGGGAAGCTTTTCATCAAGAAGCAATGAACAGATTCCTCCACGTTTGGATGCATCTTCTGGGCCTATGATTGAAACACCATCCAAATCTTTGACTCCATCTGACATAATTCTGTTCAAATGAATCTCATGTTCGTGAATTTGTTCCATATCGAGACTTGTTAGGTAATCAATCGCAGCTCCGGTCGCCATCATGCCTGCAAAATGACCAAGGCCACCCTCAAACTTGGAAGGTGTTGTGGCCCATTCAACACCATCGTAGTGAGACGTCTTGACCGTCTGTCCTCCTGATTGGATGGAGCGCATTGAATTAAGCAACTCTTCTCTGCCCCAAAGACCACCCATGCCTGACGGGCCGAGCATTTTGTGTATTGAAAATGCAAAGAAATCTATGCCCATCTCTTGCACATCGACCGGCATGTGTGGAGCAGACTGGGCACCGTCAACACAGACAAGAGCGCCGAAATCTTTCGCGATATTCGTGATTTCTCGAATTGGTGTTTCGATTCCATCAAGATTACCAACCTGGCTGACAGACACCATTTTCAACTTACTGCCTGCTTCTGCACACATGTCTTCGAACGCTTCGATATCGAATGTGTTGTCCTCGTTCGAAGTCACGACGCGATGGTCGATTCCCTGTTCTTCTTCCAATTGGAGCCATGGGACAAGATTCGAGTTGTGCTCTCTGTCCGTTGTGAGAACAACATCTCCTTTTTGCCATGACAATCCCTTTGCGACTTGATTGAGGCTGTGGGTTGCATTACGAGTAAAGACGATTTCATTCACGGATGGTGCGTTGAGAAACTGACTAAGTCTTCTCCTGGAATGTGCAATTGTTTTCGAAACAGTTGTGCCAAATCGGTGAACTGAACGGCCCCCACACCCAGGCGTTTTCGTATAATAGTCTGAAATCGCATTGATGACGGAGCGTGGCCGCAGAGTAACGCATGCATTGTCAAGATAAGCAACAGGCTGGTCTTCACACAATGCTGGGAAATCTTCGCGAAGTTTTGCTAAATCCATTACCATGCCTCCTGATCGGGAGATATTTCCGGAATCTTTGCTTTGCTCTTGAGATCCTCGTCTGCAGAAACAGCCGCTTTCGTTCGGACACGTGCTTCACTGCCGAGCATTCTTTGTGGAAACCAAACGGTCCAAACAAGCAGTGGAATCGTTAGAATCGAGAAGAGAATGTGCAGCGTCAAGGCCCATGTTCGTGATCCTGTACGTTCAGCGATGTATTGTGCTCCAGTCCAAGCGCTGAGCATGGCTGAAGTGGCCCATGTTGCGCACACAAAGGCCCATCCTCGCAAAGAATGTTCAAGCATTGATAATTCCATCACTCGAACATCCTCGTGCAAGTGGTGGGTCTCTACATGGAGGTCCCTTGTTTCACGCACTGCTTTGATGAAGAAGTAGAGGAAGAAAATGCACACCAATGTGATGAGGAATCCTCCCATCATATCTGAAAGCGAAAGTCCAACAGGGAAGTTCTTGTTCGTTGAGTGGAAGAAAACTTGGGCTATTCCGAATCCTGCCCAAATCATCAGCAATGTGACTGTATGTGTTCGCATAATTGGGAACATTTGGATGAGCATGAACAGGAACCACCCCCAAATGAGTGTGGAGATAACCATCTGGAAGTAGGCCGTGCTTCCAGCGATTTGTAGACCTTCCAATCCTGCAACCTTCGCATTCCCTCCATCAAAGATATCTGCATTGAGTGCGCCGAGAACAATGGCAAGTACTGCTGAAAGAATTGCAATCGTAAATTGTGTGTTCCAATCGGAACGAATCAATTTCAACTGGAACATGAGCTCTTGACGGATTTGAGGTATGAGTGGATGAAAATCAAAGAACTTCGGCTCAATATTGACATCGCTCAATCGGAATGGAAGTGCATCGTGGGATGCGTCATGGGTTACCGACTCCCCACCGTCCATGTCCCCCCGTGAACGTCCCCCTTTGAGGTTCTTGCGTTCCTACATTGACAAGCGAGAGCGTTAAACCCTGATGTCGGTTGGCCCGAATTGCGAGCCGAGATCGCATAGCCTGGTAGTGCGCGCGACTGGAAATCGCGTGGGCCCGTCCCTCGGGAGTTCAAATCTCTCTCTCGGCGCCAACTCATATGCTTCTCGCCTGTTTTTGGAAGACGCGAAGCGGTTATATCGAAATGCTTGGTGGCATGGACGCCGCCACCGTGGCTTAGTGGTATAGCACCTCATTGGTAATGAGGAGGTCGCGAGTTCGATCCTCGCCGGAGGCTTGCATCCGTCATGGTGTAGTTGGTAACATCTCTGCCTGTCACGCAGATGCCCGGGGTTCGATTCCCCGTGACGGAGTTG
>JAYYFM010000025.1:0-9967 GCA_036158745.1 Thermoplasmatota archaeon | reverse complement strand
GTGCAGGCCACGTATCGTTCATGACGAGCGAAAGTGCAAATCCTGCAACACCGCCTTCGACCTTCTCATTGATTGAATTGAGTCCGAGGCCGAGAAGAGCAAGACATGCTACGATGAACACGAGGTCGCCAGCGACAAACAACGGAGCGCCGTCCTTGTGACCGAATGCATCGGCGAAGGCTTCGAAGGTGAGGAGTCCACCCCATGAGACTCGGTACGTTGGGTGAATGTAGCCCAGCGAGTTGAGAATGGCTAGGGTAAGGCCCCATACACCAATGGCAATGTACCACTTGGAGAGGGTGACTGAAGGCTTGATGAAGATGTCTGCCAATCCGCCAGACGCTGCGTTCTCTTCACTGCTCATGGACTTGCCGACCCCCATTTGCCATATAAGAACAACGAATCAGAGCGGGCGTTGTTGACGGTAGCGATTGTTGAACACAGTTCGCATGTTTTCATCCGCATTCATCAAGATCTCTTGCGTCTCAACGTTGCTCGGGATGCATGAATTGATTTCCTTGGAGCGACCATATCGTCCACGGCTTCGAGTTCGAGCAGTGATGAGGCCAAGCATGTCGAGGTTGGCAATGATTCCTGAAATACGTCGTTGAGTCAACGAAGGGAGATTGAGGTAGGAGCATGCCTGGTCGTAGACATCGTACAATTGACCGGTTTGGATGTTCTTCAATCCGTTGCGTTCGTTGATGAGAACAGCAGCAAGCACGAGTTTCTGTTGCGTTGGCAGACCTGCAATCACAGGCTCAATTTGATCAGCCTCAATTTGATGCTGGGCCATACGGACGTGGTGTTGCTCGACTTTTGCGTCGCCGAGTTGCTCAGCTTTCTCAGTTGAAACACGAAGCAGATCAAGAGCGCATCGGGCATCACCGTGCTCTTGAGCTGCAAAAGCAGAACACAGTGCGATAACACCTTCTGAGACAACATCAGGTGCAATCGATTCATCGGAGCGCTGACGTAGAATGTCTTTGAGTTGTTCAGCATCGTACGGTGAGAACAGAATGTCCTGTTGTCCGAGACGTGAGCGGACACGCGGGTCGAGGAATTCGGTAAATTTGAGATCGTTCGAAATTCCGATAACACACGCACGAGCATCGTCAAGGAACGAATTGAGGTTGGTCAGATTGTACAATAGGTCGTCGCCGGCCTTGCGCACGAGATGGTCAATTTCGTCGAGAACAATAACATACACGCCTTTCCTTGAATCCATACGTCGAACAAGTTCTTTGAAGACTCGGTCGGTTGGCCAACCTGTGAAAGGAATCTCATCGATTTCATGATCTTCGAGGAGACTGTTACCAATATGGGAGAGCACTCTGTAGTGCGTATCGAGTTGGCGACAGTTGACGATGACCGGCGTGATGTCTCTTCGCATTTGTTCGCCCTTTTCTCTGAGGAGATTTGTAACGTGGAGCGTTACAGCGGTCTTTCCTGCTCCAGTGACTCCGTAGAGAATCATGTTGGATGGAATTTGTCCGTTCAAAGCCTCGACGAGGTTGAAGGCAATACGCTCTATTTCCTTCTCTCGATGAGGCATGACTTCTGGTCGATGGCTGTGGTGAAGGATTTCTTTGTTTGTGAATAAACTCTGTTTGGAGAGCAATGTATCGAAGATGTTTTTCTCCAAATTTTGACCTCCATTATATACCCCAACTTTGGGAGGCTCTCCTCCCGCATTGGGATAGTTTCACTGAGTCCGAGTCCCCCTCATAAGGATGTCCGTTGAAATTCTTTGGAGGACTTTATTATCGCAGAAAAGAGGATTTATTTTCAGTGCAATGGTTTCGGGTAATTCCCTTATTATTGAACAAAAAATATCTCAGTTTTTGATGGGAACCCATTCCGAATTCTGGAAATTCCAAACGTCCCCATCTTCCAAATGATGAACATTTTCCGGATGGTCCGGAAGTTCGTCCGTCAGGATTGGTTCGAACCCAGATTGCGGCGTATCAACGAAGGTGTGAGTGATGAGGAGTTTGACATGCGATTGTCGTTCAGCGAGAGATTGGATGTCGTCTGGTTTGTGGTGGTGATCGGAGGGAACCCATTGTGGGAACCCCATTTCGACAACAGCAAGTTGGGAGCGTTCGATCGCACGTTCAAGATTTTCACAAGGGCCGGAATCTCCCGAATGAACAAATGAGCATCCATCAGCATGTTCAAAGCGATAGCCGAATGGATCGACAGCGTCATCGTGGTGGACTCGGAAGCGTTCCCAATTCCATCCATCGATTGTTCCGGAGTCTGTTTCGATGAATGTGACATTATCAAGAGCATCATCCAAACTTCCGGGAAAAGCGAGGTTGCACAGCGTCTTCAATCGCTTCTTGACTCCAGTCGAACCAACAATGGTGAGATGAGCGTTACCTTCTCGGTCGGAGATGTATTTCTTTTCAAGGAGCAGGAAGGGCAACCCAAACACGTGGTCGCCGTGAAGATGTGTGATGAAGATGGTTTCAATTTCAGCGGGTGAGATGCCAGCACGGCGTAAGCTCAGCAAGGCTGTTGGTGGTGCATCGATGATGTGTTTCCTATCAAAGATGAGAAAGGAATGATGACGCTGATGCGGCAAGAATGCGTTCCCTGTACCGAGCATTCGAATCGCGTGGGTCATGAGTCGTGCTGACTAGCCAATGCTTTCAACCCTATGATGCAAGACTATGGGCGCTAGAGAATGATGATAAGTAGGCCACAATTGGAAAAAATTGTCGCGACATATGAGGTGTAACCATGAGCAACTGGTCCGCAAAAAACCCATACAATTCGAAGATTACAGAAAACTACGTTCTCAATGGAGAAGGTTCTCGAAAGGAAACGCGCCACATCGTCTTTGATTTAGGCGATTCAGGCCTTGATTACAAAGTCGGAGACGCTCTCGGTGTCCTACCTGAGAACCCTCCACACATTGTTGAGGAACTGATTGAAGTCCAAGGGTGGGACCGTGATCAAACCGTTGCTTCCCACAAAGGTGAAAAAGACCTCTACACGGCGCTCAAGAAAGACTACGAAGTCCACATGGCCAACAAGAAATTCGTTCAATCGCTCACCGATAAAATCGTTTCATCTGGTATGTCCATATCCATGAACATCGTCAAGCGAAGCCGTGACAACATGGATTGGTCAAGTACATCAGAAGGCGATTTGCCACCAGGTCTGAACTCTAGTCTTCCTTCTGATGACCCTGCTTCCAAGGTCAAAGCCATCGTTGCTGATGCAAAGGCCATCGAAGATTACCTTTGGACGCGAGACTATGTTGACATCATGCGTGAATTCAATGTCAAGTACTCTCCTGAAGAGTTCCTCGAACTTGCGGATCGACTCAAGCCACGCCTGTATTCCATCGCTTCATCACATGATGCACATCCTGGATTTGTCGAGTTGACCGTCGGTATTGTCCGCTTCAATTACCATGACCGCCAGCGTGGCGGATTGTGCACACAATACATGGCCGATGAGGTTGTTATGAACAAGACCGATGTTGGCGTTTTTATGTCTCCAACCAAATCCTTCATTCTACCAGAAGACCCGAACACGGACATCATCATGGTCGGTCCTGGAACAGGAATTGCACCATTCCGTGCCTTCATGGAACAGCGTGTTCATGACAAAGCACCCGGTCGAAACTGGTTGTTCTTTGGCGACCAATCAGAGAAGACAGAGTACTACTACAAGGATGAGATTGAAGGCTGGCTCGATGGTGGCCACATGTACAAGTTTACCACTGCATGGTCTCGTGACCAAGAGGAGAAAATCTACGTCCAACACCGCTTGAAAGAACATGGGGCTGAAGTATGGGAGTGGTTTGAAAACGGAGCATACTTCTACATCTGTGGTGACAAGCAGTACATGGCAAAGGACGTTCACCGAGCTCTTATCGAGATCGCCATTGAGCACGGTGGAATGTCTGAGGCTGATGCTACACATTTCATCGAGAAAACCATGATGAAAGAACAGAAGCGATATTTGCGTGACGTCTACTGATTACTCTTCATCAATTTGGAATGCCCAAATCGACTGTTGTTGTCCATCGACAACGATTTTGTCGATGCAGGTTACGAACGGTGATTTACGCAAGGCTCGCGACAGAATATGGGCTTGAACAGGTCTTCCTTCAGAAGATAATGCTGCGATGATTTCACGCGTCGTCATGGGCCCATGCACTCTCAAGTGTCCAACAATCCAATCGGCATGCTCTCGTTGCAAACGACGCTCCTCAGTCCATCGCTTGCGCATACCGCTTGAAAGGCAAACATCTGTTTAAACACATGTGATTGAACTATGAATTATGCCCGAAGGCCCAGAGATTCATCGGGCAGCGAACACAATCCGCCGGGCACTTGAAGGGCAAATCATCACGCATGTTGAGTGCCCATATGCAACGATTCGGGGTCAAGAACATCGATTCCTCGGAAAAGAAGTTCTTCGGGTTAAAGCACGTTCGAAAGCGATGCTCATACATATTGGAGATGATGTCTTGTACAGTCATAACCAACTCTATGGGCGATGGACCGTTCAGAAAAAGACCAGTAAAGAGCGCAAAACGAATCGATCTTTACGCATCAAGCTCGAAACTGAAACCCACGTAGCGTGTCTTTGGTCTGCGACGGACATTGAACTTCTCGAACCGTGGGAGGTTGAACAACACCCCTACATTGCTCGACTAGGTCCTGATGTTGCCGATGAAGAGATTGAATACAATCCTGTACTCAAACAAATCCAGAACAAAAAATTCGGAGGAAGGCAATTGTGTCACCTCCTCCTCGACCAATCCTTCCTTGCAGGTGTAGGAAACTATCTGCGAAGTGAAATTCTGTTCAATGCTGGTCTCAATCCGTCTCGAAAACTGAATTCACTGAATTCTCAAGAGCAAGCGCAACTTGCAGAATCTGCAATCAGTACAACACAAATTGCCTACAAACAAAAGGGCGTAACCGTTG
Source organism: Thermoplasmatota archaeon (assembly GCA_036158745.1). GTDB lineage: Archaea > Thermoplasmatota > Poseidoniia > Poseidoniales > Poseidoniaceae > MGIIa-L2. The sequence goes on along the minus strand of JAYYFM010000025.1, from coordinate 5,012 downwards.
AGAAGAATCTCTACGATCTGTTACGTCAACAAGGCATGTCCCGCGGACAAGCACGGCACTACGTCTTCACCCGAGATGGGATGAATTGTCATTCATGCGAGGGCGTTATTACTCACACAAGGCTGAGTGGCCGACGTTTGGACTATTGTGATGGATGCCAAGTCTGATCATCATCGAGGAAGATTTCGATGGTGAAGGACTTACCATCATGACCCCAACGGCATACTCCGGGCTCTTCATCTCGAATCATGAAGTACTTCGTCTGAAATCCTGGTCCCAATTCACTATGGGCATGGTCAAACTCAATTCGAATTCGCTCACTGTATCCTCCAAACGCATCGATTCCTGCCAAGGCAGGAATGCCGTCGACAAGGGCAGGGCGTAGCTCGTATGGAGATCCATCACCAGGATTCATGGCGTGGCTTCCGTTTGGTACAATCAAATCTTCTTCTTTTGCTGGGCGTGTTTTTCTTTGTGACATGTTCTCACCAAAGGAAAGTGGAAGGTGGGTCGACTTAAACATTACTACTTAATAAAAAAATATACATAAACTACACAATACGACCGCTTTGCTCATAGGATGCCTTGAGTTCCCATCCACCATGGGTTTCAAGAAAGTGTTGATTGCCAACCGCGGTGAAATTGCCCTACGAATCATGAGAACCTTGCGAGATATGGGCATTGAAGCAGCCATCATCTATGGAAAAGAGGACCGATTATCACTTCCAGTTCAACTTGCAGATGATGCAACCTTCCGTGATGTGATCAACCCTTTGGATGCTTATCTTGACATCGAAGCTGTCGTCCAGGCTGCCAAAGACATGGGCTGTGATGCCGTTCACCCAGGCTACGGTTTCCTCGCAGAAAATGCGGGTTTTGTGAAAAGACTTGAAGAAGAAGGCATCACATTCATTGGTCCAAGCGCAGATGTCATCACGCTTCTTGGTGATAAAATCGAAGCGAGAGCTGCGATGGAAGCCGCAGGCTTGCCAACAGCGAAAGGTTCCTCTGAACCTATTTCCGAGGCATCAGTTGCATCTGCTCTTGCCGATGATATTGGCTACCCAGTCATCATCAAAGCGGCGGCTGGTGGTGGTGGAATCGGTATGCAAATCGTCGAAAAGGAAAGCGAGTTTGAAAGCGCATTGAAACTCTGTCAATCTCGTGCAAAATCTGCCTTTGGTGATGATCGTGTGTTCGTTGAGAAGTACATCCAAGGTGCACAACACGTCGAATTTCAGGTCCTTGCTGATGGAACAAATGCCATTCACTTCGGTGAACGCTTCTGCTCCATTCAACGGCGTCACCAGAAACTCGTTGAAGAAGGGCCTTGGTTAACGCCCGAAAAGCGTCATGAAATTGGTTCACTGGTTTGCAAAGGTGCAGAATCCGTTGGCTACAAGGGTCTTGCAACGTTTGAATTCCTCCGAGATGCGAACGGTGATTTCTACTTCCTTGAAGTCAATCCTCGTGTGCAAGTCGAACACACCGTTACAGAGTTGATTACGGGTCACAATCTCGTCGAGCTTGGCGTCCGCGTCGCTCAAGGTGAAGCACTTCCACTCAAACAAGAAGACATTACCTGGCGAGGCCACAGCATTCAATGTCGACTCAATGCAGAAGATCCTGCTGAGTTCATCCCGAGTCCTGGTCGACTATGGGAGTGTCATTTCCCATCAGGATTTGGTGTTCGTGTCGATACGCATGCACACCCCGGATACGAAATGCCGGGATGTTTCGACTCCTTGCTTGCGAAACTTCTCGTTTGGGGGCGTGATCGAGAAGATGCTATCCGACGTATGCGTACTGCATTGGATGAAACGGTGATCACGGGCGTTGAGCACCTGATTCCATTGCATCGAAGAATTATGGACGAAGAAGACTTCATGAACGGTGATATCACGATTCAGTACATCGATATGCATCAAGAGCTTCTCGGATAAGTGATGCCATGGATGTCCTCATCGTTGGAAGCATAGCCTACGATAGCATCACCTCACCACAAGGCTCTGCACCACATACGCTTGGTGGGTCCGCAACCTATGCGGGATTGGCCGCAGCATTCCATCAGAGACGTATGCATCTACAATCTGTTGGACTTGTTGGTGTTGTAGGAACCGATTTCAAAGAGGATGATTTTGCCACTCTGACCAATGCTGGCTTGGATACAACAGGAATTGAAGTGTTGGAAGGTTCGACCTTCCACTGGGTCGGTTCGTACCATGGCAACATGGCGCAGGCTGAAACTCATGAAACCCATTTGAACGTCTTCGAAACGTTCGAACCAAAAGTACCTGAACACGGTACTTCGTCCACAATCACGTTCTGTGCGAATCTTCATCCGTCGATTCAGTTGTCTGTTCTTGATCAATCTAGGCCGACTCGTGCATCGATTCTTGACTCGATGAATCTGTGGATTACCATCGCAAAGGAAGAGTTGATTGAGGCTATGGAACGTGTTGATATTGTTGTTATCAACGATGGGGAAGCAACCATGCTATCGGGCAGCGACAATCTCGTTCAGGCTGCAAAGGATGTTCAAGCAATGGCTTCCATTCCAATTCTCATCATCAAGAAAGGTGAACATGGTGTTCTTGCCTTGCATGGTGATCAGATTGTTGCACTACCTGCTTTTCCGACCGATCTCGTGGTCGATCCAACTGGCTGTGGCGATACGTTTGCGGGAACGTTAGCGACCTATCTTGCCGCTGGAAGTGGTCCAATAGCAATCGATGAATTACGAAATGCCTTGATTCATGCAACCGTCTCTGCAAGTTTTACCTTGCAAGGATTTGGTATCAAAGGGTTGCAATCCATGACGCTTGAATCGTATGAACAACGTTTGATCGAGTACACATCAATCTCAGGTACGTCAATCGATACGGCGTAGACCCAACTGATTGCCTTGCGCTTGAGCAACCTCTTGAGATTCTGTGAGTGAACTGAAGGAAACGGGGACCTGCTCCTCTTCTTTTTCGTCAGAGATGTGCCCTGACATGTGTTCGATGATTTCCTCGGGTATTCCTTCTTCGTGGAGATTGGAAATCGTTTCTCGGACTCTTGTCATCATTGAGGAGAAGATTCGGCTGGATTCTTGGCCCACCTTCTTCCGAGACGAGGCAATTCGTTGCTTTGGCTTGGTTCGGACTTGAAACCGCTTGCGTTGTCCTTTGGAATCCCGGCGAACAGTGGAATCATTGTTCGTTGCTGCACTGGTGCTGGTTGAATGGCGAATGAGACCTTGCTCCACAAGCGAAAGAGCAGGTTCCTCTTCAATCAATTCAGCATCCAGTAATGGGATGTCAGGTGAATTGAATTCGTCTGCAGTGGATGGAATATGAGCGCCATCAGGGCCAACATAACTCGGAAGGAAATCGTTCGGTAAGGGAGTGAAGGTAAGTTTGTTTGCTTCGGATCTTTTGCCCGTCGCCTCTTGAATCATTCTCGATGAGCTCATTGGTTGTTGGTGCATGGGGATCCCAAGCGGAGCATCACCCTGAAACTGCGTTGTCATGTTGTGAGATGGACTCGTACCTGCATGGATGTCAAGTGGACTGTTGATTCCACGTCGTGTACCGATGTTGGCCCGCCCACGCTCAATGATTCCATGTTGTCTCGGTTCAAGTTCTTCCATCGTTCGTGGTAGTTGGTTCATGTTGTCCTTTGCCCAACGGGGTAAATCCTCATCGATTTCGAATTCTCCGCCATCCGCACTGACCTTGCCAAGAAAATTCGAGAGACTACGTGAGGGTTCCAAATCCCGAACTGGAATGGGGAGGGCTTCTGCCGCATCGTTTGCAGCCTGCCTTGGAAATTCAGTGTCTTCATTGAGAAGATCAACGCCGATTCGAGCCTCTTCAAGGGTCAGGCCATCGTTCATTCGCTGAATCATCGTCGAGAACTTGAGCAATCGTGAATCAATGGCGTGAAGCACATGGCAATCACCGAGTTTGGTATCAAGCGTTAATGTTGGACGCTTTGTGAGTACCCACCCTGAAATCATGGCGAGACCGAGAACAAAAACGCCGAATCGAATGTTAGGAGGGGTGATGACCCGCCAAGAGGCATAGAACAAACAGAGTCCAACAAACCCGACCCATCCAGGTACAAGCGTCGTGTTGTGATGTTGCATTCGAACAATTTGGTCGTAGCGAATGTCAATGCAGTTTCCATTCTTGAATTCAATCGAGACTCTCGATTCTCCAAGACTGGCTCTCGCTCGGCCACTTTCGCCAGCCACACGTAGGCCGTGGAGAACCATTTTCTCCCCAGACTCCGCAAGGCGTTCGTTGCGCCCTCTCGTCTGCATCCCGTGGAGCAGTTTGAGCCACCTATTATCAATGCATCCCTTAGAATGCCCATGAAGACAATCGTTCGTGGTTCCATAAAACGACGCCGATTTACTCGACTTTGCTGAGTTTGGCGCTTCCCATAATCCGGGGCTTGGAATCAAGTTGAGCGATGAGGACGTCTGGAGCATCATCAACCCGTTGCAAGAGTGGTGTCTCCCATCGAACTAGAGACGTTTCACCATCAACCGATTCGACCCGACCTACGTTGAATTGTAAATCAATGGATGCATGGACGACATCACCGACAGCAAGTTGCTTCTTTTGAAACGGTGAGACCTTTAATCGCATGGAAGACACGGAATGATTCTCCAAAGCAAGTGGACGGAACGTGTTGGTTTTCTTATCGTCAATTTCTGGATGGACAATAAGACACGTACCAGAGAGACTCTCCTCCTTGGCATTTCGAAGAGCGATACCGACTCGATCGCCTGCCCCCGCTCGATCCACATCATCGTCCATGACCTGAAGAGACTTTACAGAACCTGTGCCGCCGTGCGGTAGCATGGTCACTTCATCATGAACATTGACGACACCAGATTGGACGTATCCAATGGCGACCAAACCAATGCCTTTGACGTTGAAATGTTGATCGATTGGAACGACGAGAGGTTGCTCTTCGATGGATGCCAAGAGGTCTGAAACTGTATCCATAATCCCAAA
>JAYYFM010000024.1:0-10430 GCA_036158745.1 Thermoplasmatota archaeon | reverse complement strand
TTCCGCTCATATTTGCAGCAAATAGTTTGCAAAATCCAAGTTTCAGTGTACAAGAACCAATGCAATATCAGGTTTCAGCAGATCGAATACCATTCATTCACATTCCCGAAGTAAAGCCAAAATGTGCACCGGGTTCATCCTGTGCCTTCTTCGTTGATGTTGAAAACATAGGTCAAGCAACAGATGTCTTCGATCTACAAACGGCACCAAAGTCGCTGGATACTGGCTGGAGTGTCAATCTTGCATTTGATCAATCCACATCCATTCGACTCGTCCCCAATCAAATTCAGTCGGTCAAACTCGTCATGACGGTACCTTCTGGAGAGACACCTGAAAAAACAGGCGACTTTTGGTTGACGATGACAGCACAAAATGATACATCACGAACGCTCACTGAATCAATCGTCATCCAAGCATCAATGATATCCAGTGCTTTAATTGAACTTGAGATTGATGCAACGGAAACAACGATGTTATCCTCAGGAGAGAGAGTTGAAATTCAGTACACTATTACGAATCAGGCAACACGTCAGGATAGTTTTGACCTATCTGTTGACTTTATTGAAGCGATCGGTTGGAACATTGAAGCTGAACAACGTCCGTCAATCGTGATCAATCCTGGTTCAACTGCATCGTTCTACATTGCAGTAACTGCCCCTGAGAACGCTCAGGCAAACGACGTCGCCCCTGCATTCAAACCAATTCTCACTTCAACAAGAAGTGGAATGCAATACGATGGACCTGAATACAGCAACATTTTGATTGAAACGTTGTATGACGTGGAACTGCTCTTGGTTGGTGCGGAGTCTGTGCTCAAACCAGGCGCCACGACGGTCATCGGAGTTGAGGCTGTAAACAACGGAAATGGTCCGACAAGTGCAACGATTCATCTTGCCGATGCACCTCAAACTTGGACCTACTCAATTCGAGTGGATGGAGTGATTCAGGAATCAAACAGCATCAACTTAGGTGTTGTTTATTCAGGAGAAAATTCCATTGAAGTCGACGTCTTATTGAACGTTCCAATGACGGAAGCAGCAGGAGAATTCCACACCATCACACTCGAGCTTCACCCAGAAGGGCAAGATATTGAATTCTCTGACAATCGTGTTTCAATCGACATGATTACTGGAAGTGTCAAGTATCCAGAATACAATGGATCTTCCATTGATTATCATGCCATGGTTGGTTCTACTGTCTCGCTCAACGGTACTGTTACAAACATCGGAAACGCTCTGGAATCAAGTATGGATGTTGGTTTCGAACTTTCTACCTCACCGCCGACAAACGATGTTGTCGCCTTCTTAACCGCTGGCGTTGGGGGGCCTACATCCGAATCGGGCAACGTTTTGACGTTCCCGATGAGCGCTGGCTCTTCAAAGACAATTTTTGTTGATGTTGTTGTTGGAGAAAATGTTCCACTCAACACACGAATTGTCGTAACCGTATTCGTCGAAGGGGGCATGGATGCAGAAGGTGAAATCGTACGGATTGAGCGTCAAACATTGATTACGGTCGATCAGCAGAGAAAAATTGCAATGGAGCTATCATCACAGGATAATCAATCCGATTTGACGTTCGGTGAATTTTGGTTGAACTTGACGAGTTATTCGACGCAATCAGAAGACATCTCTTACGCCATTTCTCACCCAAACAACTGGCAAGTTACGTGCGATGGAAGACTCGTTGCAACCAACGAGGAAACCAACGTTTCATTGCCATATTCGAGAAGCACGGAGAGCCTGAAAGACATACGATGTCAAGTACAGAGATTGGGAGGTGCCTATACAGGAGATGTCCTTGTCCAAGCATCAACACTGGATGGAGCAATAGAGTTTGCAGATGTGCGGACATTCAGCTTTGAACGGCCCGCACAACAGGAATCATTCCTCTCAAAGAATATCAATGGGCCAACCATTGTTGCATCGGTCCTCGGATTCATCGTGCTAGCAGCAATTCTCTTTGTCATTCGTCGACAAAGAATCACAGTTGAGGAAGACGAAGTCTTTGTCGCCGGTCCTCCAATATCGCAACAACAGTTGGTTCAAACATCTGCTCCAGTTGAAGAAGAAGTCTCTATTCAAGATCAGCCTGCGAACCAAGGGCCACCACTTCCCGAAGAGGGTCTTCCAGCAGGATGGTCGATGGAACAATGGGTGCATTACGGGCAACAATACCTTGATCGATTAGGGAAACAGCCATGATGTGGCTAGAGATGGAACAGCATGGCCCAGGACAATCCGATCTGGTATTTCCTTTGGGTCGCTGTTGCATTTTTTGGAATGTTAACGTGGTACCTTGACAAATTCAGTAAACGGCAGGAGTTGGTTCGTATTTCTGCCTTAAGTGGTGTCGTCTCTATGCTTAGTCTCGTCATTTGGACCTGGACAGATTTCTGAGGGATTGTATGGAATTAAGCGACCTAGACCAACACCCATTGGCAGATAAAATCCCGGTTCGGCTCCCAGTTTGGTGGTGTCGAACAGGTGATTCGGGTCCTCATCCCGATGTTGAAGGTTGTACAGGTAAACGCGTGGTCCTTCGATTCGAGAAAAAATTTGGTCGCATTGAACGAGTGTTTGCTAAACTCATGAGGGCACCACATGAACTTCGACGACCTTTGCTGGACAAAAACAGCGTGTTGTGGGAATTGTGCAACGGTCAACGAACGTTCGCAGAAATTTGTGAACACATGAATGCAACATTCCATGAAGACGTATCACCCGTTGTTCACAGAACACATGCAGGCATTCAGGTCTTTATCGGATTGAATGTCATGCGATTTGTCGATGATGTTAAGGAAATTGATTGGGACACAAGACCCGGAAAAATTCCAATGGGTCAGACGCTTGTGGATGACCCAGAATTTGAAGTCGATACAGAAATACGCAACGGGGACTAGGTAATGGGTTCCGATGGCTCCCATACAAGGCGTAAACCGATGCCATCTTTGCGGTCTTTTCGATGAACTCTACGTCGGGATGAGGATCGAGTTGAATCTGATTCAGTAAACCACGAACCGCCTTTTGCTACGTAATATTCGTCCACTGAACCTACGGGATTTTGTTGTTGATGGCGGCCTTTATGCGATGGTTGCCAAGCATCGCTCGTCATCTCATGGACGAGACCGTGCATATCAAAGAAGCCCCATGGGTTTGCTTTCTTCGATCCAACTTCCCTGGTTGTTGCACCACTGTTTCCAGCATGCCAGCCATGAGCGTCAAGTTCTGAATCTTTGTTGCCAAAAGACCATCGCGTTTTGGTGCCTGCTTTCGAAACATACTCCCACTCGGATTCAGATGGGAGTCTCCAATATCCTTTGAAGCCGATGTATTCTTCTTGCTTGTTGTTGAGCCTTTTGAGGAAGACGTGGACATCGTCAAATGAAACCGTTTCAATAGGCCTAAGACCTGCACTCCAACCTTCCTGAAATTTTGAGGGATTGTTGTTCATGATTCCAGTCCAATGAGCTTGGGTTACTGGACGAACTCCCAAGAAAAAGGGTTCTGAAATGTCAATTGGAACAATCGGTTGCTCGTTTGGGTGTCCGGATCCCACTTCATCTCCGAGGTTAAACGAACCCGGTTCGACGAGAAGATACGAACCTCCGAACGTATCTTCAAAAGAAGGCCTTTTCATGTTCATATCATCACGAATCACGATACATTGTTGCCGTCTTCATGACCGATTCAACAAGGGACTGAAGCCTTTGATCCATGTCAGAATCAACCAACTCTCCGTCTTCGTCGAATGCTTCCTTGACATGTCCAACTGCAAGTTGTTGAGAGACAGGATTTGCATGGAGCCAACGTAGCATGATGCGCATGTGATTGAGAGTGTTCGAGTTGGACATGCCACCAAGTGTTGACATCAATCCAAACACTTTTCCACCAACATGTTGGTCGTAAACCCAATCAAAGGTGTTCTTCATGACACCTGACATTGTTCCGTGATATTCTGGTGAAGAGACAAGGAATGCGTCACAGGATGAAGCTAATTCCTGAAATTCCTTGACGATTGGATTCGACCAACACCCTTCTTCGCCTACCAAGGGCAATGGTTTCTCCTGCAGATCCCAAAAATGAGTTTCTGCACCCATCTTTGCTGCTTTTTGGAGGGCCAGATCGACCAGCATACCATTCTTTGATTGTCGTCCAATTGAACCTGAAAGGCCTAGGATTTTGAGGGGTGAGTCCGCCATACCAATACGAAGTACAAGCAATAGATGAATGCATTGATTTTTCTTGACCAAGAAGCAATTATGCTTATACCATAACAGTCTTGCCAAAGAACGGGACAAGCCTATGCCTGCTGAGGACGATGAGATGTCGAATGCATTGATGAACGACATGGCGGATGCGTTGCGCTCAGCCGGACTCGGTTCTATGGTCCATACTGATGAGGTTGAACCTGAATCCGAAACACCATCTGAAATGTTGCTCGAAGAAGAAAAAGAGCCGCCGTTAGAAACTCCACCCGTGGAGGAGTTGTCGGTAGAGGAGCAAGTTCAGTCACTCATCGAGGAAGGAGAATACAAATCACGGTCAAATGCACCACAAGAAGCACTTGTTGCGTTCAATAAAGCAATCGCTTTGGACCCATCAAGCGATATGGCATGGTTCAACCGTGGCGTCCTGCTCGAAGCACAACAGGATGCTCGTGGTGCAAGGCAAGCGTTCCAAATTTGTCTCGATCTCAATCCAGACCATGCCCCAGCAACGGCAAATTTAGCAATTTTGCTCGATCGAATTGGTGACGATGCAGGAGCGGCAGCCATGGCAAGGCGGGGACTCGAGTTCTTCCCCGGACACCCTAGCCTTACCGATGTACTCAATCGCACAAAAAGTGCACCTGTTGAGGAAGTTCCGGATGAAATTGAAACGACTGTGACAAAAGCAACCCACCAAGAATCAACACTTAACGTTGTTATGGAGGAAACAGGTGTAGAAGATGCAGAAGCCATTCTTGCAGAAGCCGCACATCACGACCTCGACGGCGACGGCCATCTCGACAAAGAAGAACTCAAGAGCGCTGCCGGAATTGTAGCAGCAACACAAATTGTTGAGGAACAAATCGAGGAAACCATCGAAGCAGAGATTCAAGAACGTCCAGTAGCAGAAGAAATCAATCTTGACAGACTCACAGATGAAGCGACAGAACTCATTCGTCAAGGTGAGCCAAAGAAAGCTCTCGCACTCTTGAAACCGCATCTAAAAACCATTGGTGCGCAACATGCTGGTGCGTGGCGTATTGCTGGTGGAGCAATGGCTCGAATGGAACTTGACACCCATGCCATTGCTGCACTTGAACATGCAACAAAACTCGATGACACCGTCGCTTCGGGATGGTACAATCTTGGCAGTCTCTATGCACGCAATGAAAATCAAACCGATGCTAAAGAAGCATTCGAAAAGACTGTCGAACTTGACCCACGTCACATCAAAGCACGTCGAATGTTGATTGACTTTGCAAAAACAGAAAACGACGTTGGTACCCTCTTGTCACAGGGAATGCAGATTCTTGAACATCAAGACGACCTCGACCTTCGAAACGAGATCATTCAGACCCTTCTCCAATGCGGGGAGACTGAAGTCGAGGTTCTCGAATACATCACCGGTATACCTCCAACAATGCCAGAAGCACCTCAACTCGCGCAGTACGCTTTGGATTTGCTCAGTCCAGGCGCTTCCGTTGATCGAGCTCGAGCACTTACCCTCAAGGGAGAAAACATTGAAGCAGTAACAGTTTGGAAGGAACTTATCCAACACAACAAAGAGAATCCATCACTATGGAGAGGACTTGCAAAGTCCCTTGAAGCTGCAGGGGATCTTGAAACAGCTCAGCGTTGCCACACGAAAGCCCGTGATTTGGAATCACCTCCTCAACCAGAAATTGAAGCGATTTCTCAACAGGAGTTTGAAACGCCTCCTCCACCACCCACAACGACACCTCCTCCATTTGCACCTGAACCACCAGCGATGGCTGTTGAACCGATACAAACTCTACCAATTGAGCAACAGAGTGTCATTGAAGAACAAGCGACTAGTGCAGCAAACGATGTTCTTCTCACAGCAATTGAACCTGTAAGCAAAACAGTTGCTGAAGAAGTCAATGTAGAGGTTGACCTTGCGAAAGCTGCCCTTGATGCTACAGCAATGGTTCAATTGAATCCAATTGTATCAGCCAATTCAAGTTCAGTAGCCAATCAAGATATATCCTGGTACAACCAAGGTATCCAATTGATGGAAGATGGAAAATATCGAGAGGCTCTTTCATCCTTTGATCGTGCGTTACCCTCATTTGCACATGATGATCAGATGGTGATTCGAATCCTCAATGGACGCGGTAACGCTTACTACTTTTTGGAAGAGTACCCGGCTTGTGTAGAATCCTATCACAAAGCGATGATGATTGATCCTTCAAACGTGCGTGGACAAACTCTCTACAACATGGGAACTGCCTATGCAGAGATGGAACGATTCCCCGATGCAATCAAGTGTTACGAGCAATCGATTCCACGTGGCCTATCCGATGAAGAAGCAAAACGAGCAAAAGAACAAATCCGTCGTTGCACCATACTCGAGAAAGAACGCAAGAAGAAACTCATGCGTCGATGAAAGGAAGTCAGATTCATAATGGACCGATGGTTGGGGTAATCATGGACTGTGGAACGTGTGAAACTGCGCCGACAATCGAAGTCATCCAACCAAAGGTCGTTGATGTCACATTGACAATCACAGAAAAGGCAATTGAAATGCTAACAGACGCCTTCGGAGATGATCGTAGCCATGCTTTGTTGGTCGGTGTTCTCTCCGGTGGCTGTTCAGGCTACATGTACGACCTACAGATTGTCGAATCAACCGAAATCGACTGTCAAGAACTCGAAGTGTCTGGATTCAGAGTGCTCGTTCCAAATGCTTCATCACACCTTCTCGATGGAATTGAAGTGGATTATGTTGACCGCCTAATGGGTGGAGGATTCAAAATCAACAATCCAAACGCATCCAGTTCCTGTGGTTGTGGCGAATCCTTTGCTTGAGGAACAACCATGGGCATCATCAAACTCGATGCATACGTATTGCTCATTTCAGGTCAAGATCGATACACATTCCTCGACGGTCTATCCACAAACAAAGTCGAAGCATCCTGCACTACGATTTTTACGACAATCAATGCAAAAATCATTGACGTTGTTGATGTCATAGAAGTTGGAGAAAATCTTGCTGTCGTCGGCTATCAACCGTACAAAGACAAGGTTCTCGACCACCTCCAACCTAGAATACTGCAACAGAAAGTTACGATTCGCGATATCACCGCCCTGAACAATGTTTACCTGAGCATTGAAAACTATCCCGCAAAATCTGGCATAACTATGACCCATTCATTCTTGGGTTGGATACTCGTGACCTCGATCAATAATTCATTGCAGGAATCGATGACTCATGATGAATTTACAGAGTACAGAACCAAGAACATCATTCCATACCAAGGACATGAAATCACGTCAGATATGCATCCATTCAACTGTGGCTTGGAACATCTTGTTCATGAATCAAAGGGTTGCTACATTGGACAGGAAATTCTCACGCGAATGAGGAGTCGAGGAAAAATGGGCAAGCAGCTTGTACAAGTTCCGATCGATGCTGAAGACGCAACTAGCGTTGGAACTGAAAATGCGCTCGCCATTCGTAGGACGTCCCCATAACGATATAACTTTACCAACCTTCGAAACGATGTGGAGAATGTTGCTGAAAAGCCAGAACGGCGTTACGATATTGATTGGTTGCGCGTGATTCTTTTCGGGCTACTTATCCCGTTTCATGTAGCAATTGGTGTATATTGGTCAACCTATGGTGACGGGATTAATCCGAATGTCTCAGATGATCCAGACGACCGAAAAGAAATGGCTGAAGAAGGAAACGATTACACATACGATTCCGTCGACCCAACCAGCATGTTTCTTCATTGGATGCATCAATGGAGGTTAGCCGCTCTCTTCATGATTTCAGGGATGGGTACTGCCTTCGCATTCAAACGAAGAAGTTGGAAAACCTTCTTTGTCGAGCGACTTCAAAGATTGTTAGTGCCAATGTTCTTTGGAATGTGGACAGTTGGGTTTGTTGGTGGAATTATCACTGGAGGTGTTGATCTTGATGGTAATTCATCCGTTGATACGCTCATAGCCTTCCTCGCCCATGTTCTGTTTACATCGTTCCTTTTTTGGGTTCCATTGTTTGGGAAAATTATTGCATTGGGCCACTTGTGGTTTCTTTGGAATCTCTTTCTCTACTCCGTACTATGTATTCCAATTTTCCACATAGTACAGAAGAATTCAGATGGGAGACTTGCACGTTTTTTTCAGTCGGCATTTGCGTTGAAAGGAGGATTCGGAATCTTCGTTTTGTTCCCACTGCTGCTCACATTAACAGAATTGGTATTCAAGCCATGGTTTCCTGGCTTCATTGGAATTGGTTACGAATGGATATGGTATCTAGTGTTCTTCATTTTTGGGTACATATGCATTGTTTCAAGAGATTTGTATTACAAATTTCTGAATGCAAATAGGAATCTCATAACCATTCTCACCATGGTACTGACTGTAGCATTTGTACTCATTCGCCTTCAACAGCATGAGGATGGAATTCCTTACATGGACGGCGGATGGATTGAGAACGATATTTTTCATAATGAAATGACGATTCTCGGTTGCTTCATTCACAGTTTCCACGCATGGTTTTGGTGCCTCACCATTTTTGCATGGGGATCTCATCTACTGAACAAGAACAGTGCATCTCTTGCTTACCTCAATCGGGGTGTGTACCCGTTTTACATCGTCCACATGCCACTGACATTCGCTGGACTGAGTATTGCAAAAGAATTTGGCTTCACGGGAATTCCTGCAGTCATCGTCAGCTGTTTTTTTGTCACAGCCGGCTGTTGGCTCATCTTTGAAGCAGTTCGACGCACTGTTGTTACGCGTTTTTTGTTTGGTATCAAGAATACGGGACAAAAGAAATCAGTTGTATCCCAAGATGTCAACCAATTGTGACTTGTAGAAATTACCAGACGTTTGCAGCGAATTGAGTTCGTCGTCGGTCAATTCCAACTCAAAAATATTCTCAACACCGTTTGATCCGAGAATGCATGGAACACCAATGTAGACATCATCCAAGCCGTATTGTCCTGTCAAAAGACATGAAGCAGGCAGAAGTCGACGCCGGTTGTTAAGCACGGACTCTGCCATGACCGCTGCTGCCGATCCTGGTGCATAGAATGCCGATCCTCGCTCAAGCAATTTGACAATCTCTCCACCACCGCCTGCGGTTCGAGCAGAGATAGCATCGATTCGCTCTTGTGACATGAGTTGCGTTATTGGGATACCTCCAACGGTTGTGTAGCGTGGAAGCGGAACCATCGTATCACCATGACCGCCAAGGACCATCGGACTCACATCTTCTTCAGCGCAATTGAGTTCAAGCGCAATGAAATGAGCCATTCGTGCACTATCGAGGACACCTGCTTGCCCAATGACTCGATTCGCAGGGAAACCAGTCACTTTCTGCATGTGGTAGGTCATCAAGTCCAGTGGATTTGTGACAACAATAACAACAGAATCAGGTGCGTGATTTCGGATACCTGCGCCAACTTGAGCAACAATCTCAGCGTTCTTGCCAATCAGATCTTCCCGAGTCATACCGGGCTGACGTGGGAAACCACTCGTTACAACAACGACATCAGCACCAGCGATATCCTCATACTTGGACGTTCCAGTGATGGTTCCATTGTAGTTCAAAACATTCGCATTTTGACTCATGTCGAGTGCTTTCCCTTTCGCAAATCCTTCGTAAATATCCAACAGAACAACATCTGCAATCTTCATGTTTGCTAGAACAAATGCACACGTTGCGCCTACGTTTCCTGCACCAATCACAGCAATTTTTCGACTCCCTCTTGACATGGTATCTCGCCAGTTGTTGGTCGAGGTCGGATGCTTTTAATCAAGAGGGTATGCGTATGTCCCATTTCATGGAGCCTAAGGGTGGTATTGAAGAACCTCCTGACGTTCGCAAAAAACAACGGTGTTCGTATGAAGTTGGGTGTGCTCAAGGAACCAGAAGGAGAGACACGTGTTGCAATCGTTCCAACAAGTCTCAAGAAGCTGCAAAAAGCGGGTTTCGAAGTTGTGATTGAAGCTGGTGCAGGAACAGCAGCGAACTATCACGATGCCGAGTACGAAGCAGCAGGTGCTACCGTTGGCACACGTGACGATGCTTTATCCTGTGAAACCATCATTACCATTCGTTTCCCAGGCGTTGAAGGAATGAAAGAAGGCACAAATCTTGCCTGTGTTTCAGATCCTTTCCGCAACCCACAGTATGTCAAAGACTGCCTTGCATCCAATATCACACTACTTTCAATGGATATGATTC
>JAYYFM010000023.1:0-10839 GCA_036158745.1 Thermoplasmatota archaeon | reverse complement strand
GTGGGTACAGTGGGCAAGAAACACCTGGGCTGTTCCTCGTTTGCCTCGTGACCAAATCGAACGAAAGAGCATCCTCAAAATTCTTGACAGTATGTCACAGCTTCCACGACTCGGCGATCATGATCACTGGCTTGCAACACAGGAACAAACGGTCAAGGTCCGTGTCGGAGAAATCGATCAAACGGCACATTCGAGCAGCATTTCCAGTTGGGATAAGGCGAAGCCGTCCCGTCCATTCATCCGTGGCGTTCATTTTACAGAGGACGAAACGGGTAGTGTCTACATCCGACACCCAGCATTCCGAAAGGACATTCCTTCGCGTGCCAACGAACGTCAATTGGCTATGTGGTCTGGGAAAACCGAAGTCCAAACATACGGACCTCGTCTTGCATGCCAAGCCATCGTCAACGCACATCAAGAGCGTCGACTACGTTGGGCTGTTATTCCAAAAGGATGCATCCTTGGGAACAGTGTGAACCACATCGAAATGAACCAAGCCATTCTCAACAGGTTGAGTGCAACCAAAGGCGATCTGCAAAAAGCATTGGAATGGATGTGTGACCAGCTCAATCAACGCGACTTGGACGATTGGGCAAAGGCTTGGTCTGCCAACAACAACGTCAACAACTACGAATTGGAGATGCTCCCTCTTCAACTTGGACTTGAAAGCGGTGTTGAAGAAGTCGCTCAATGATGAAAGAACGTTGCATCTTTGATAGTTTGAATACGATGTTTTATATCCAAACCCTCCTTAGTTTTGAACGGTATTTGTCAGTTGGAGGATTCAAAGAATGGGTATTCATCCAAAAATTGGCATCACAGGGCTTCCTCGTAGTGGAAAATCTGCAGTTATGGAGAAAGTCCTCTCCATGCTCAAAGAAGAACGTGAGCGAGAACTATCCGCTCGAAATTTGAGCGATACAGAGATTATCGGCGGGATCTGCACAGAGCCAATTCTTGAGAACGGTGAACGCCTAGGATACAAGGTCCGAAACCTGGTTACCGGAGATGAGGGTGAAATCGCTCACAAGAATATTGATTCCAGATTACGCGTCCTTGGATATGGTCTCAATACAGCTGAACTCGAACGTGTAGCCATCCCTGCCATTCAGCATGCTATTGACAATTGCGAAGTCATCGTTATCGATGAGATTGGAAAATTCGCAGTTGAATCAGAAGCCTTTGTCAATGCCGTTCGCAATGCTCTCGAAATTGACAAGCCTACACTCCTAACTTTACACAAGAAGAGTCGCCACCCATTGTTGCAAGACATTCGACGAAGAGACGACGGTCGTATCCTGGAAGTCACTCCAGTCAACCGCGCCCTTCTACCGTACAAGATTCACAAATTGATGCGAGAAACCTACTGACAACGTTGGTTTGATACATTGCCTCAACTTCGAAGGGTCGATGACTCCAGCGGACCGGGCACGGAAAATCCTGTTGGGAACAGGGATGTGTCTGGTTTTCATTTTCGCGGTTGGCCTCAGTTCAGGGCGTTATTCAACAAATCCTGAGATTGGCTGGCTTTTCCCAATTCTTGCCGCAATCCTCATTGGAGTCGGGTTGAAAAAAGGCAACGTTGGTCAACAATTTCCAGATGAATCGGATGATGATATGACGCAACGCGTTCAGGAAGATGTTCAACAAACTGAGAAAGAGAAGAATGTTGGTCAAGCATGGGCTTCTTTGGAACAACACGTCTTGAAATCAGAAATTGATGAAGCCGAATGAGATACGTCGGAAGCGGTTGATTCATACCCTTCATTCACTTGCATCAGTGTGGTGAGAGCATGAGTGAAATACCTGCTGAATTGTTTTACACGAAAGAACACGAATGGATTCGTATGGATGGAGATATTGCAACCATTGGCATTACAGACCATGCCCAAGATGCACTTACCGACATTGTTTACATTGAACTGCCAGAAGGTGGAGAAATGCTGGAGGATATGGGTGAGTTTGCAATTGTCGAATCGGTAAAGTCCGCATCCCCTATCTTTGCCCCTCTTGCTGGAGAAATCACAGAAGTCAACTTCGATCTTGAAGATACCCCTGAACTGATGAATTCAAGCCCATACGGTGATGGATGGATCGTCAAAATGAAGTTGTCAAATCCAGATGATGTTTCAACACTCATGTCTGCAGATGCTTATCGAAGCATGTTGGGCGAGTGAACAGATTGAGCGAACCAACGCGACTCACGTTGTACGTTGATGGTTCGTGCGATGGGAATCAGAACGTTGACGCTACAACACCTGCAGGCTGGGGCGTCGTTGTTGTCGAAGGAGATTCAGGCCTTGGACGTGGTAGTGGAGAAATCCTAACAGAATTGTCAGGACCCGTTTCAACCTCGTCTGAGGATGAGGAATTCATTGGAGCAGAGGTTGGTTCGAACAATACTGCTGAGCTCTCTGGACTCTTTGCAGCATTACGATGGTTGTTAACCGAAGAGAATGAGGATCCCGTATGCATTCGTCTCGATAGTCAATATGCAGGAAACATAGCAACTGGAGCATGGAGAGCGAAAGCGAACAGGGAATTAGCGGCGCGTGTTCAATCCGTTTGGAGTGAAGTCGCATCTCAACGAGAACTCTTTTGGAATCATGTTCGTGCACATCGTGGCCATCGGTGGAACGAACGTGCTGACCATCTTGCAAAGCGAGCGATGCGTCGAGAACGTCCCTTACCTCTCACGTTTTGGAAGCCTGGACAAGATTAATTCAGTCGTTCGTTCAACCACGCTTGCAATTCTTCTGCGTACTCAGGCCGGCGTAATGCATGATCGATTTGCGACTTCAGCCACTCGAGAGGTAAACCGGAATCGTACCACGAAATCGAATCAGGCAAGACGTGCGCATGAAGATGCCCAGAATCCATCCAGTGTTTCATTAATGCAATCGATTGAAGTTCTCCATATTCTTCCACAGAATAGTGGTTAAGAAGTTCAAACGTATCCTCTGCAAACACATACCGACCACATAGGGCGTATGAGGAAGGGGCCTCCTCTTGGCCAGGTTTTTCTACAATGGAAACAATTTTTCCTTCATCCATCGAGACGATGCCATAATTGCTCACGCGGTCCATACCCACATTGTAGACAGATGCACTTGGTTGACCATATTTCTCAAACAACTGGACAAGTTCTTTGGAAACGTTCGAAGCTTGAAATTCTGTCAAAGATGCGTGATTGGAGGTCAAGATATTGTCTCCAAGCAACACTAGGAATGGCCCTGCAATGGCTTCCTTTGCCATCATGATGGCGTGACCAAGACCCTTCTGCTCATGTTGAGTGTGAAAAAAGACTTCGACACCATCAAGCGGATTGAGATGATCATTGCCACTCGCATACATCGGATACGTTGCATTGAGATTTTCTTGAAGAGATGTGAAATCTTTTGTTGGTGATGTGATGATGTGGATTCGGTCACATCCTGCATGTTTAGCTTCAAGAATCAGATGATGCATCACTGGAAGATCGATCAAGGGCAACAGTTCCTTTGGAACATACGCACTTGTTGGAAGCATTCTGGTACCCAGACCTGCGGCGACAATGACAGCATCACGAACCGTGCCCATGCTGTTGCTCGCAAGCGACAGGCTATCAAGCGTGCACCCACTCGTGTGATTAATGGAGGCAAATCGTAAGGTGATGCTTCTCGGCAGTGGCGTGATATTCCTTTCGTTTTCGCTCTTTGAATTCCTCCCTGCTGGACCTTGGCTCGATGCTTCCTTCTCGAGAGGCATGAGCGGATTGCTTGGACTCTCACTTCTCTATCTCAGTTGGTTTGAGTATGTTTTCAAAGAAGCAGGAGTTGTCCCAACCATCGCAAAATGGAAGCATCCTGAATCTACTTGGAAGACCGTTATCGCTGTTGGAATTTTCGTACTTGGTTTATCCTGGATTTCTGGAAACACAGGAGTTGGTGGTGTTCTTCCTGAGCCTACTGCAATGCTCCTCATGTTGATTGGTTTACTCATCACCTACACTGGTTTCTATGCCTACTTGGTGACAAATGGGCCACTCAAGGACGAAGAGGAATGATTTATTCTTCTTCTGTTGTGAAGACACTCTCTTCGTTCCCTTTCATCGATACGATGATGAGAATGTAGGCTGCAATAACGCCTATAATCAGCAACAATGGGAGAGAAACTGAGTCCTCCGCTGAGGCTTCTTTATTGTCGACAAGTTGTGAATCGCTGGAATTGTTTGGTTGTACGATTTCTTCCTCTGGCCAGTCAATTCCAATACGAACAATATGGATCTCACCGTTTACATTTGTTGATTCGATATGAATGAGATTGACTGGCTCTTCGACCTTGATTGAAAAGTCATCACCAGTCTGAGAGGCTGAGGACCAAAATGGATTTGTGTTCAGAGCATCGGTCCATCGGATGGTTGAATTTGTCTGAGAATGAGTAAATCGAAGCGTGAAGTTGTCGTTCGTTTGTGATTGAAGAGTTACCCAATCTCCATTGCTCAGTGATAGATTTTCATCTGTCAAACGAAGCAGGAATTCGGGTAAATCAACAAACTCGATTGCACTCGAATCGTTGGTTGTTGCAGGATTTTCAGGCTGTTCTTGAGGTGCAAAATAGACAGCATTCTGTCCAAGAAGAATTCGATCATCAATATGGGGGCCTGGTGATGCACCCCAAGTACCTTCCAAGGTCAAAGCGTACCAAGCCTCGCCCATCTCTTCGAAGGTCATGTGATGTTCAAGTGTTTTCGGGTTTAATCGCGTAAGTTCTTCCCAAGCAGGCGTCATATCGGGATTGGAAGAGGTTGAGGTCCAGAGAATCGCATCTCCACTGATGAAACGTGCATCGAGATTCCATTCGAAGTGAAGTGTTGAATTGTCTTGTTCAATGTTCAGTTCAGAAATGGAAATAGGGAGATTCCTCTCAAGAATTGGCCCGACTTTTCCTGAAACATCGAACTGATCAATCTGAATGTTGCCTCGAGTGTCAACAAGTCCGATGGCATAGTAAGATGTTAACATCCAATCATCGGACAACTGGTGAATGAACTCCACGCTCGTGGTGTCCAATTCTGCGAGAACTTGAACGCCATTCTGCTCAAGTGATACGATTGGGCTCGTGGCATGGTAAATTCGAATCTTAGCGATGTCCGATTGCGTCACTTCGCTCCATTGCAAAACGGTCTGAAATTCACTTGGATTGAATTGTGCGATCAACGAACCACCATATCTTGGAGCTTGGTTGTCCTCAATGATGGGTGAAGTGAGGCTGTTCGCACTGTGCAAACGTGTGTCTTCACGCGCTGGATAACATCCAAAATCATCGCAATATGGAGGGTAGAAACATGTCAACGTGTAGTAGACTTCACGATCGATGGATTGGTTTGTCCAATCTAGGGTAAATTGCGATGATGTAGCAGGTATGAAGTTCGTGACAAGTGTTTTGTCCATACCAGCCCATGTCGATTTTGTCGCAGGTACGGAATGTTCGTACAACGAGTGATAGAAGTTATTGCCGGCGCAAGAAGGCCTCCATGTGAACACAGTTGATTGATTGGCTACGTCGTACTGTGCTGCGAACAATTCGGGCGCAACTGAGGCAGGGACCACTTCCCGGTGACCTCCTGGAATCTGAGACATTCCGACATTCACTGCCTCAGTCCGCATCCCATCTCGAAGTACAGTAACAACAGCGTACGAGACTTCTCCTGATGTTCCCGGTGCAGGTTCATAGACGAACGTATGCACCTTTCCAGAACAATCCTCATTCAAGTCGTTCATGTAACAAGCAGGAATATCTTCTGCGACAATGGTTTCAGGTGTGATGGCGTTGGTAAAGAAGCGACCATTTTCGGTGCGATGAACTTCATAAGTTGCCATCTTCAATTGATCAAGAAGCAACCCGTCGGTCGTCTCAATGTTTCTCCATTGCAAAATGGTTGATTCCGAATCAGGGAAGAATTCGGCCCATGTTTCACGCGCTTCCAAGGTCTCATCATCTTCTTCAGCGGTAACCGATTGCAATGGAAATGCAAGAATGAGGAGAAGTATGAGGCCAATGGCTTGCGTTCTCATGGTGTCGATTCACACCGCACCCATTATCAGCGTGTCGCATTGTTGATGATACATCTAATCGATGAAACCGAGCGTATCATCCAACATGTTGAGTGCATCATCGAGGTCTGGCAATTCCTCAGGGGCCTCACCAGTGCTCTGATGAACATCCTGAACCGGAGCAATGGACTCAGGTAGTGGTCCGTCGTTGGACAACCAGTCTTGCCACAATTGGCTTCGTCCTTTGCGTCGAGCGTCCATGGTCATCCAAAGTGCTTCGAGACGCTCAGGTTTGAGCAGTGGAAGATGCTTCGCGAAACGCTGTGGATGGATTTCATCCATACGCATGAGTAATTCTCGTAGACGGATTTGAACGACTTCATCACCATCGTTCCATAAGGATGGGATGATTTCTCGAACATCATCTGGATAGGTCTCAACGTAATCGCGTAGGCTGAGTACGATGTTTCTGCGAACGATAGGAACTTTATGCTCTAGAAGAGAGACAAGACGGTCTGCCCAAACATCCTCATCAAGGAATTTCAAATCACCAACCGTTGCAGAAGCTGCAGCGAGGACGCTTTCATCCTCATCCTTCAACATCTCATCAAGAAACGGTACGGCTTCCCAACCAGTTCGTCGGAAAATTCGTGTCAACACATCTGCCATGCCACGTCGAAGGAGCAATTCTTGACGCCCGTGTAGGATCTTCGCAACCTGGAGCCCCTGTTCCTGATCGTACTCAAGGAGTCGAGCAAGACAGAGGATGACTTTCGAGGCAACTTCCTCGTGTTCGTCTTCAGCTCTTCGGACAAGGATGTCTACCAATCCGAGTGGTTCAATCAACGCTGGTCGCTCAAGGAGAAGTTTGACCCATTCCATCAGCAACAATCGACGGTCTAGTTCATCGTTTTCCAGACAATCTAGAACCCATGTAGCAGCCTCGACACCCGCATCATGCGCAACAACCGATGTCGTCCTTGGGACAACGGCATTCGGATTCCATCCCATGTTCTGTGGCCCATCTTCGGGTTGTGTATGCCACGTACCAGGACGTTCAGCTAACGCAATGGATTCGACCAAATGATAGCCTTGGTGAACAGGTTGACCGTATGGAGTCGATGCGAGTCCATTGACAAGGGCAACGGCAAGCCACCACCGATCGGTGTTCGGAGCGCTCGGGTCAAAGGCTTGAGCCAACCAATCGGTTGCAATGCAGAACAGCATACGTTGTGCCACGTCATCAGTACGACGTCCCAACCATTTTTGGTGGACTTCGAACGGGTCATCGCTCAGATTCATTCGATGAGGTACGATGAGGTCAACAATCGTCGAAAGGTGTCGATCGAACATGCCAACATCAGCATGCAACATGGAGAGACCTTGAGAAATCAAGTCTTGATCACGTTCTGGGCGATGAGGAGGAAAGTCCGGGTCCGTGATAGGCGGTGAGGGAAGAGGCCATACTCTGGTCCCATCCTCAAGAGCTTGAACCAACTTTGTAGCAACAATCTCAAACGTTGCTTTCGCAATTGTATCACGGCTCTTGCTAATGAAGAACCCCCCTTTCCTCAAATGTCCAATTCAATGTTGAGATTCTGAATCAGTTCCTTGTACCGGTTACGAATCGTAACTTCGGTAACACCAGCGACTTCAGCAACTTCTCGTTGAGTACGACGCTTTCCGCAGAGAACGGATGCAATGTAAATAATCGAAGCAGCGATACCAGTTGGTCCACGACCGCTGGTCAATTCCTTTTCTTGAGCAGCCTTGATCAATTCGTAGGCTTTTGCTTCGACTTCAGAATCCAATCCTAGGCCAGAGCAGAATCGGGAGATGTAGTCTTCAGGTCCGGTTGGCATGATTTTCATCTTCAATTCACGGACCATGAAACGGTATGTGCGTCCAATTTCCTTTCGTCCAGTTCGGGATGCTTGGCCAATTTCATCGAGTGTTCGAGGGACACCACATTGACGGCATGCAGCATAGAGCGATGCTGCGGCTACGCCTTCAATGGATCGACCACGAATGAGACGCTTATCGACGGCTTTCTTGTAATTGACAGCAGCTGCCTCACGAACCGTCTTTGGCAATTCAAGACGGCTTGCCATTCGATCAAGTTCAGCCAATGCCATAGCAAGGTTACGCTCTGTAGCATTGCTGACACGACTACGTTTCTGCCACTTTCGCATTCGGTAAAATTGAGAACGGTAGCGTGAATTGATGGTTTTTCCAGAGTAATCCTTGTTCTGCCAATCGATATCTGTCGAGAGACCTTTGTCGTGAAGCATGACCGTCATTGGGGCACCAGTACGAGCTCTTTGGTCGCCTTGCTCAGGAGAGAATACTCGCCACTCTGCACCCTGATCGATGACGTTGTCTTCCAAGACAAGCCCGCAGTCGTCACAAGTGACTTCTCCACGGGTCTCGTCTCTCGTCAGGCTTCTTCCACCACATTCCTGGCACTTTACAATATCTTCAACTTGCTGATCATCCATATTATCTCACCTCATGAATATTGAGAAATAGATATATCAACGATTGGTATGGCATTTTTAAACCTTATCGTTTGTTATTTTTGTGGAGTATGAGAGGAAGACAGCGAATTGGTTAAACCTCAATGGCTTGTGAGAAGATTGGGGATGAGAATGCAAGGAATGCCAGATTCGATTTCGCTCACACCCGGTAAGCGGGTTCTTTTCCTCACCAAAGACCTCGATCTGATTCGTCAACAGTTGTACGAAGGTCTCGATTTGCGCATGGAGGATCTGCGTGTGGAGGACCTCCTCGATGACATCAATACCGATGTCATGACGCCAGCATGGGTTTGTTTTGATCACGAACCAGCCATGATTGCAAAAAATGCATACGCTGGATTGATGCAAAACGGACTTCGCGTGTTCAACGAGAATGCATTGATTAACGGAAATTTCGAAGTCATCGTTTCCGGACAGAGGAAAGGTACTGGTTCCAGCCGTGAAACAGCAGCACAGTGCGAACGATGGGCGGGCATTCGAATCGTTATCGCAGCTTCGTTCGCTCCGATCCATGAACGAAACAACATCAATCTTGGTCAACTCATGGGCGACCACGCAATGTTGGAGCGTTTGCAAAACGGTGATTCCTTGCCATTAAGCGAATTTACGTCACAATACGATGATGTTACAGCACTCATCCTCGAGTCTGGCGGTCTGTTCGAATTTTCCAAGCGTCTCAGCAACAATCAAATCGAACTACCTAAACTCTCAATGGAACAACACCCAATGACAATGGCTGAAAAAATCATCGCACGAAATCTCGTCGGCCAACCAGAAGGCGCTTGTGTCAAACCTAACGATCCAGTGATTGCTCAGGTCCAAGGTGGCTATTCCCACGAATTTACAACGGCACAAGTCCATACATTTCTTCAGGAAACATATGGAGAAGATTACCAATTGACAAATCCGCAAAAATTTGGCGTCTTTGAGGACCACCTGTTGTATGCACATCACAATCCAAAATTTGTGCCGTTCATGCACAAAGTCGAGACCCTGCGTGAATTGCAGAAAGTCTTCCAAGCTCATACCGGAGTGCGCGATTACTCTGCAGTCGACGGAGTGTCGCCCGGTATCTGCCATCAAGTAGCACGCGAGGAGTTCATCGAAGTCTCCGATTTCATTCAAGCAACAGACTCGCACACATGTATGGGAGGTGCGTCAAATGCACTCACATGGGGCGTTGGAGCCACCGAATATGCCAACCTCGTTTCTGCAGGATTCACTTTTGTCAAGGTTCCAGAATCAATTCGATTTGAATTATCAGGATCGCTCAACGAGGGGTGTACGGCGAAGGACGTCATCCTCCACATTCTGGCTGACCATGCTCGAAAAGAATTGACCCTGAATCGGTCGATGGAATTCGGTGGTCCTGGCCTTCAATCATTGTCCGCTGACGAACGTGCAACACTTTGCAATATGGCAACAGAGTGTTCGGCTCGAACTGGTATTTGTGAAGCGGATGACATTCTCTACGATTGGATGGAAGCACAAATGCCTCACTTGGACATGGACGAACAGCGCCAAAGAGCAGTCGCTCCAGACGAAGATGCTCACTATCATGGAGGCGTTCACCACATCGATTTGTCCTCCATTCGACCAATGGTTGCACATCCTGGAAATCCTGACGAAGGTATTCCAAGTGATCCGACCAATGGCGCATACATCGATGAAATTGGCGATGTACCGATAGACATTGCATACGGAGGGTCATGTACTGCAGGGAAGATCGATGATATTGCATACTACGCACAAGTCTGCCAAGCTGCAAAAGATCGGGGTCTATCCGTCAAGGAGGGCGTTGATTTTTACATTCAATACGGGTCAGGGATTGTCAAGGATGTTGCTGTTTCAAAGGGTTGGCACCAGTTGTTCCTCGATGTTGGAGTGAAACTCATCGATCCTGGTTGCGGCGCTTGCATCGGAGCAGGCCCGGGCGTTTCGATGACGCCAGACCAAGTCACCGTTTCTGCTATCAACAGAAATTTCCAAGGCCGCTCTGGTCCTGGAAAACTGTACCTTGCTAGCCCTCTCACCGTAGCAATGAGTGCATTCAGTGGAACAATTCGATCCTGGAAAACAGAAAACATTGGACATTGAAGATTATTGCCTCAACGTTTCAATTTCGTCCGAAATATGAAGTAGCCTCGCCAATCGACTGCTGTTACCTGCTGGCCCGAAGTCTTGGACGGAGGAGGACCTGAGGTGGATGTGTCGAATTGAGCATTGCAGAAAAGATGGCAGCGAACCAAAAGCAAGTTGCAATTTCG
>JAYYFM010000022.1:7168-10942 GCA_036158745.1 Thermoplasmatota archaeon | reverse complement strand
AGCCAGAACCAGCACCTGCTCCAGCACCTGAACCAACCCCTGCGCCAGCCCCAGTTGCCACTGCAGGTCCAGTTGTTGAGCGGGCACCAGGCACCAAGCCACTTGCCGCTCCTGCCGTTCGACAACGCGCTCGTGATGCTGGCGTCGATTTGTATCATGTTGCAGGCTCAGGTCCTGCTGGCCGAATCACGCACGCTGACCTCGATGTTCATCTTAGCGGAGGCGCATCTCGTGCTACTGCATCCATGCCGATGGGTAGTTCTGCAAAGGTAGCCAAGACTGGAACTGAGGAAATCAAGGTCATCGGTCTGCGACGAAAGATTGCTGATTCAATGATGGCATCCTACAGCACGATTCCTCACTTCTCCTACTTCGAGGAAGTTGATGTTACCGAACTCGAATCGCTCCGCCAACATCTCAACGCAACTCGACCTGAAGGTGCACCAAAACTCACCTATCTTCCGTTCATTATGCTCGCTCTCGTCAAGGGTCTTGGACAACGACCAGAGTGCAACGCTCTGTTTGATGACGAAGCCGGTGTCGTTACTCGACACGAAGCCATTCACTTGGGAATCGCTACACAGACCGACCGTGGACTCTACGTCCCAGTTGTCAAGCACGTCGAAGCAATGGACATTTGGACAGCTGCGGCAGAAATGGGTCGTGTCACTCAAGCAACACGAGACGGAAAGGCAGGCGTGGACGAACTCAGCGGTTCGACCTTCACCATCACCAGTCTTGGTCGAATGGGTGGTCTAGGAGCAACGCCAATCATCAACAAGCCAGAAGTTGGCATTCTTGGTGTTCACAACGCAAAGGATCGTGCTGTGGTCATCGATGGCCGAGTTGAAGTTCGTCGAATCATGAATCTCTCCTCTTCATGGGACCACCGTGTTGTGGACGGCCATGACGGAGCAAGTCTCGTTCAACTGCTCAAGTCGATGCTGGAGCACCCAGCAACCATCTTCATGTGAGGTGTTTGGATGAAGACACGAAATTGCAAAGTTTTGGTTATTGGTGCTGGCCCTGGTGGATATGTTGCAGCCATTCGCGCTGGTCAACTCGGCATGGATACCGTCATCGTTGAAGGCCAACGAGCCGGTGGAACATGTCTGATTCGTGGATGCATTCCATCGAAAGCGCTCATTCATGCAGCACACTCGTTCCACAAACTCGCAGACCATGCGAAGGAAGGAGGTCACATGGGCATTAGCATCCCAGGTCCTGCTGAACTCAAGATGGCCGACACGGTAGCTTGGAAAGACGGTATCGTCGATCGACTCAACAAGGGTGTTGAAGCCCTGCTCAAGAATGCGGGTGTTGAACTCATCAACGGATGGGCAGAGTTCCAAGATGCAAAGACCGTCAAGATCGGTAAAGGCAAGGACGCACTCCTCATTCAAGCAGAGAATGTTATTCTCGCGAACGGTTCGATTCCTATCGAACTCCCATTCATGAAGTACGGTGAACATGTCATCTCTTCCAAAGAGGCACTTTCACTGCAGGAACTACCAAAGCGAATCGCTGTCGTTGGAGGCGGATACATTGGTCTCGAACTCGGCATCACGTTCCGCATGCTCGGAAGTGAGGTCACGGTTGTGGAGGCCATGGATTCGGTTCTACCAATTTTCGATAAAGAACTCCGACGACCGCTTGAAATTGCTATCAAGAAACAAAAGATTGCTGTTCATACCAAGGTCTTCGCCAAGGGCATTGAAGAGAACAAGGACGGAAGTGTTGATCTCCTTTACACGCCAAAAGATGCAGAGGAAGGTACGGAACCAGAGCGACTCACCGTCGACAAAGTTCTCGTCACTGTTGGACGAAGACCAATGAGTGCTGCACTTGCACCAACTGGTGTCGCTCTCGATGAGCGAGGATTCGTCAAAGTCAACAACAAGTGTGAAACAAACATGAAGGGTGTTTATGCTATCGGTGATGTTTGCGATTTGGGCGAAATGCTTGCACACGTTGCGTCTTTCCAGGGTGAAATGGTTGCCGAGATTCTTGCTGGTCATGACCGAGCGTATGAACCAGCAGCAGTTCCTGCTATTGTCTTCACAGAACCTGAAGTTGTCTCGGTTGGTCTTTCACCCGATGAAGCAAAAGCAGCTGGACATCCAGTCATTACCGGTAAGTTCCCATTGGCTGCAAACGGTCGTGCACTGACCCAAGAAGCCGAGAAGACAGCAGGATTCATTCGGGTCACGGCCCGAGAAGACGACCACCGAATTCTCGGCATCCAAGGTGTTGGAACCCACATCAGTGAACTTGTCGGCGAATGGACTCTTGCGATCGAAATGGGCGCTCTCCTCGAGGACATTGCCCACACCATCCACGCTCATCCGACCATGACAGAAATGACGCATGAGGGTGTTTTAGCAACACTCGGCCATGCGATTCACTCGATGTGAGTTGTGAACATATTCTACACGGCGTGAGAAAGAGACGTCATGCTCCTTAGAATCGTTAACAAATTGTTGTATAGTCTTGACCAACCCGCTACATGAGGCTGACGTACGTATGTCCGATTTGTTGGTACAATTGGAAGCGCTTGCTACAAGCATACGCACCGATTCCAACCACGTAGACGTGGACAAAATGCACGGCAAAATTTGCCTACTGTCACTGAAATTCGATTCGAACAACATCGATGTTGCAAAGCAACTCACAACCGAGGGGATGAGTTTGCTTGAACGAGTTGCATTCATCAGAGAGCTGAGCAAAACCGTCGGCGCCGAGATTTTCGAATTTTCAACTTGCAACAGGGTCCTTTTCGTCGGCTTCGATGTAAATCCAACAACCCTAGCAGCCGGTATTTCAACCATGACCAAACTCGAAGACATCCCATTCCAGACGATGACAGGATCTGATGCTTGGAAGCATCTTGTGAAAATCTGCAGTGGATTGGATTCCTTCATTGTCGGCGAATTGCAGGTCATGTCACAACTCCGCTCGTCCATCAATATTCACAGAGACAATGATCTCATTCGTACATTCAATCTTGGTTTCTTTGAACACATTATTTCGGCAACTCGTATCATTCGCAAGGAACTAGGCTACACGAGCTCCACAGAATCGATGCTCAATCTAGCAACAAACTCGCTCGAGCATATTCTGTCGCAAAAAGGGGATGTACAGTCCGTTGTTTTGGGCTTTGGCGATATGGGGATCAAAGCTGTTGAAACACTCCAAAGCTTGGGTCAAACCAACATCGTAGTAGTTTCACGGAACCCCTCGGAATCTGCCAAACGTGATCCTTCAAAAGCAGAACGATGCACAATGATTTCTTACAGCAAAATGAATGAGGCACCTGTAAAAGCCGATATCGTCATTTCAACAATGCGGTGTTCAACTCCTGCATACAATGAAAACAATCCGCTTCCAATTTCAGGTCAGGCGACAATCCTCGATTTCTCATGGCCACCATCCATCGCAGAGGATGGAGTTTCCCCCGAGCATATTCTGCTCGGAATGAAGCACTGGATTCAAGTCGCACGTAATATTGACCATTCTGAATACACAAAACTGATGCAGAAAGGAAACAAACTCATCGATAAGATTCAGGACCGTTACATGGAAACTCTCACAAACAAAAATGAAGCTAAATTCCGAGCCTTCATCTATGGTTACATGGAGAACCTTTCTACTTCTTGGGAGAGTTCCAAATCTGCACATGAAAAGGAAATTCCACAACTCGGGGCATTCGCTCGAGAGATTGCAACTTGGATTTGCCAACAGAACGACTCGTTCTACCTCTCCGAATTGACGAAT
>JAYYFM010000022.1:0-7161 GCA_036158745.1 Thermoplasmatota archaeon | reverse complement strand
AACTCGGGGCATTCGCTCGAGAGATTGCAACTTGGATTTGCCAACAGAACGACTCGTTCTACCTCTCCGAATTGACGAATTATGTCAACAGCACGAGCCGTAGTTTGAACAGCAACTTATTGGCAGAAGTATCACAGGATGTTGAAACATCCATTCGCACATTGGCAACAGTTGCTTGAATTGGAGGAAATATGCCGATTCGAATTGGAACCCGCTCATCCAACCTTGCAATATGGCAAGCAGAAACCGTTGCTTCTGCCCTCAATAAAGCAGGTATAGAGACGGAAATCGTTCAATTCAAGTCCATGGGTGACCGAAGTTTGGGAGGGAATCTGTCTGCAACTGTTGGCCAGTTCATCCATCTCATCGACCAAAAATTGAACGAGGGGCTCGTCGATATTGCCGTTCATTCCAGTAAAGATGTTCCCACCACACCGAACGACGCCATCACAAACTTAGCCTACATGGAACGCGGTTCAACAAACGATCTCATCCTTTTCAAACGAAAAAGCGACGATTCATCGCTGTACGAAGTTTTGGACGGTGACACCAACACATCGCTCACTGACCTACTCGAACATATCGAGCATGGATCGACGTTTGGAACGGTTTCTGGCCGAAGGCAATCTCTCCTGTTGAGTCAACGCCCTGATCTCATTCCGCTCTCCGTACGTGGGCATGTAGAGACAAGAATAGAACGTCTGATAGAGGGTCGAGTTGATGCATTGATTTTAGCCGAGGCCGGAATTTGTAGACTGCGAACAACTGGTGTGCTCGATGAGCACAATGAACATCTCACTGCATACCGTATCTCTTCAGGAGATTGGCCTACTGCGCCTGGTCAAGGAACGGTATGTATACATTGCAAAACGGACCGATTCGAGGAGTTGAGCGATTTGAGAAAAATCCTCAACCATGCACAGACAGAAGCAGACGTCATTCGTGAGCGAACCATACTCGACATGTCAGGAGGAGGATGCCTCTATCCTGCAGGAATCGAAGCGCGTGGTGAACACCTCATGGTTCGAATCGCTCCAAAAAACTGGAGAACCACATTTTGTGCAGGGCTTGAATATTCCATCTTTTCATACAACGGTGCGTTCGAGGACTTCGAACTTCAATTGCCGCAAGATGAAACACCTGCTGAAACAGTGATGGTTGATGGACCAAAATTCATTTCTACGCTCAATTCGGATCGAATTTCAACTGTTTTAGCGAACCAAGGTATCGGAATGACCAATCTTTCTGTCATTGATCTCAAGCCAAATCTTGATGCATGGCCTCGGGATTTCTTAGGGCAATACACATCCAAACGTCAATGGCCGTATCTCATCCTTACATCACCATTTTCGGCTCGATGTGCCATTCTTGCTGCAGAATCAAACCCTGATATCGCTCGAATCAAATGGGTTGCAATCGGAGAAGGAACTGCGAGAGCATGTTTTCAACGAGGCGTTACTGTTGCGATTTGTGCAAAGGCTCGAAACTCAAAAGAATTCTTTGATTACATTTCCTCCAATATTGGTACAAATACGAAGTTGCTCCTTCCTCGCTCCAGTGTTGCTCCTGAAACATTTACCGCTCGGCTAAGGGACGCAGGCTATGATGTTCTGGATTGGATTGGCTACGAAAACAAAGCAAAGAAAGTTGAACCAACCTTAGTATCACCTGATGATGTTCTCCTGATTTCCTCCTCATCTTCAGCCATATCTTGGGCCGAAAATGGTCTTGAGGCCCCTAATGAGATTATTTGTATGGGAAACAACACGAAGAACACAATCCTCTCACTGGAGCACTTCAAAAATTGCAATGTTTCTGTCCTTGAGGGACCCACGACCGAGTATCTGACACAATGGTGGAATCAAAACAGGAGGAGGTAATATGAAAACACGACCAAGGATCAACCGATGGACAGAAGCTCGCAGAGAACTCTTGTTTGGAGACTTCTCATTGAAGTCTCTGGTCCAACCCCACTTTGTTGTTCAGGGTTCAAATGTTGACAA
The DNA here is from genome assembly GCA_036158745.1 of Thermoplasmatota archaeon. Taxonomy (GTDB): domain Archaea; phylum Thermoplasmatota; class Poseidoniia; order Poseidoniales; family Poseidoniaceae; genus MGIIa-L2. The sequence continues at coordinate 5,158 of JAYYFM010000022.1, read as the reverse complement.
CCCCGTAAATGGAATGGAAGGTATTCACCAGCAATCCGTCGATGTCCTCATTGAAACGATTCGAAAAGATGTGGAATACGGTATCACTGCCATCATGTTGTTCGGTGTCGTCGAACAATCGGACAAGGATGAGCATGCCACCAAAGCATCTGATGCTTCGTCGCATTTGCACGAAGCGATTAAACAAATCAAATCTGAATTTGGAGATACAATCGTCATTATGACCGATGTTTGCCTGTGCACTGCGACAAATCATGGCCACTGTGGTTTGGTTGAACATGGCCACATTGTCAACGATGCATCCGTTCATCGGTTGTGTGAGATTGCAGTCTCACACGCACAAGCCGGTGCTGATTATGTCTGTGCATCCGATATGATGGATGGCCGAGTCTCAGCAATTCGACACGCCCTCGAAACAGCAAATCATACCAGCACGGGAGTGTTATCCTACTCCGTCAAATATGCATCCTCCTTCTATGGGCCGTTTCGTCACGCTGCAGACTCAAGCCCGGAATTCGGTGATCGTTCAACGCATCAGATGAACATCAACTCAGGATACGGTGAAGCAGTTCTCGAAGCCCAACTTGACGAAAGCGAAGGTGCAGACATCATCATGGTCAAACCAGGATTGCCTTACCTTGATGTGTTGCGTAAAGTAGCAGACAGCGTTCATAGGCCAGTAGCGGTTTACAACGTCAGTGGGGAATATGCCATGGTCATGAACAGTGCAAAAGACCTTGATTCTCGAAAGGAATTGGTCTGTGAAATAATGACATCATTCAAGAGAGCAGGTGCCGACGTCGTGGTAACCTACCATGCGCGCGAAATTGCTCGCAATGCGTGGTTGCAGTGAGTTGAGGACATGGATCGAACAAAATCCGACACGATGCACAGTATCGCAGTTGAGCATTTAGTAGGTGGCGTAAACTCACCTGTACGGGCATTCAAATCGGTCCATGGAAACCCTATCTACTTCGAAAAAGCCTCCGGTGCCCATGTTACCGATATCGACGGGAATGTCTTGGTTGATTTTGTTCAATCATGGGGTCCGCTCATTCACGGACATTCGCATCCAAAAATCATCGAAGCTGTTCACGAAAAGATGCTCAATGGAACCTCATTCGGAGCACCACACCTAGGTGAGATCGAGCTTGCAAAAAAAGTGAAAAATCGATTTCGTCACATGGACAAAGTCCGATTTGTGTCTTCAGGCACTGAAGCAGTGATGAGCGCTGTCCGGCTGGCTCGTGGCTATACTGGACGAGATTTATTGGTGAAATTTGAAGGATGTTATCACGGTCATGTCGACTCACTCATGGTCTCATCCGGTAGCGGTTTAGCCACCTTTGGAATCGCTAGCAGTCCTGGTATTCCAAACGATACCGTTGCGACGACGCTCATATGCCCATTGGATGATATTGAAGCAGTGGAGTTTCTCTTTCGTGAGCACGGTCAAGAAATCGCTGCTGTTGTGATTGAGCCACTACCTGCAAACAACGGACTATTGATTCAGAGAAATGAGTATCTTTCGCGTCTGCGAGAATTGTGTGATGAAAGTGATTCTCTGCTCATTTTTGATGAGGTCATAAGTGGATTTCGATTCAAAAACGGGAGTTATTCAGACATTTGTGGTGTAACTCCTGACATTACTGCACTGGGTAAGGTCATTGGAGGAGGCTTACCTGTCGGAGCATACGGAGCAAGAGATGAAATCATGCAACATCTGTCTCCACTGGGTCCAGTTTACCAAGCTGGCACCCTATCGGGCAACCCGTTAGCAATGGCCGCTGGTGCAAAAACGCTTGACTTGTTGGATGAAGATGCATACGATTATTTGGAATATCTAGGGGCAATGATGGAAGAAAAAGTTCAATCTGTCTTGGAAAAGCACGACTTCCCAATGCGTTTGGTTCGAATGGAGAGTCTGTTCTGGTTTTCACCAGGTAACGCCAAACCTGCGATTCGAGCTGATCAGATACCAAAAGATGCTGGTACCTTGTACGCCGATGTTCACCGCGAGTTGCTCAACCGTGGTTACATGCTCGCACCGTCTGCTTACGAAATTGGTTTCCTATCGACATCGCACAACGAATCGCATATCCTTGGTTTTGTCGAAGCCTTGGACGATTCTCTCACACATTTGGATTGGTCATAATGAATGGGAAAGAACGCATCGTTTCAGCACTCAATTTAGAGCCAGTTGATCGGACTCCTGTTTGGTTCATGCGTCAGGCTGGACGGCACCTTCCAGAATATCGAAACCTTGCATCTCAGCACTCCTTCTGGGAACGATGTATGGATCTCGATTTATGCACTACAATAACAATGCAACCCATCCATCGGTACAAATCAATTGATGCAGCCATTATCTTCAGCGACATTTTGACGCCACTGCCTGCTCTAGGGTATGAAGTCGAGTACGGAGGAGGAATTCGAATTGATCCTTTTACATTCGAAGATGTGGATGATTGGACCAAGTTTTCTGCTCGTGCTCATGCACCATGGGCAGCAGATGGATTACGAGCCATTGGAGAAGAAAATTCAGAGATTGCACGGTTGGGATTTGTTGGTTGCCCATGGACTACATCGATGTATCTCATGGCAGGAGGAACCGGTGACAAAGAATTCCATTCGACTCGGGCGAAAGTGTACTCAAATCAGGAAGATGCTATGCGAGTTTTGCTCAGTGTAGCTGATGCTGTAGGAGACCTGTTGGCTGACCAAGTGAATCACGGCGGTGCAGATGCAGTACAGATGTTTGATACATGGGCAGGATTGCTTTCGGAGAGCGACTATCGAAAATATGCAAAACCTGCAACTGAGCGAGCCATTGAGGTGTTTCGAAACAAAGCAGAACGACGCGTTCCTCTCATCCATTATGCGAAAGGAAGTTCACATTTGCACCATGAAATCCGAACCCTCGATATTGATGCAGTATCGCTTGATTGGAGGGATGATCTTGCAGCGAATCGCGCAGAGTTTGGCTCACAATTTGCCTTCCAGGGTAACCTCGACCCATCGCGGATGCATGGATCTCCAAAGGCTGCACAAGAGGCTGCTGAACATGTACTCCGGAATGCTGGAAACCAACCGGGACACATTTTCAACTTGGGTCATGGTTTTTCACCGGGTGCACAAATCGACTGCGTAGAAGCAGTCTTGCGTACAGTCACAGGTGAATGAAATGCGAGAAAAGATGGTGGAGATGGTCCACGCACTCCAGGATACCATCTGCGAGTCCATCAAAACCATCGATAACAGCGACTACAGAGAAGACGAGTGGACCCGTGAGGAAGGTGGAGGTGGGCGAAGCCGCGTCTTCTCAGAAGGAGATGTGTTCGAAAAAGCAGGTGTCAACGTGAGCGTTGTATACGGCACACTCAGCCCAGAAGCTGCTGAGAAAATGGGTGGAGGGCATCAACTCGAAGGCAGTGATCTCGATTTTTTTGCAACAGGAATCAGCTTGGTTCTCCATCCCAACAATCCAATGGCACCAACAGTTCACGCTAATTACCGCTACTTTGAGCGAGGTGCTGGAGAAGTTGAAGGCAGTTGGTGGTTCGGAGGGGGTGCTGACCTTACGCCATCATATTTGTTTGAAGAGGATGCAATTCATTTCCACCGAGTTCACAAAGAGGCATGTGATCGCCACGAAGTTGCAGATTACAGTCGTTTCAAAGAGTGGTGCGATTCCTATTTTCATATCCCTCATCGGGACGAAGGACGTGGAGTGGGTGGTATCTTCTTCGATGATATTCGTGCAGCATCAAAACAAGCGTGTTTTGAGTTCGTTCAAGACTGTGGGAACCGGTTTCTAGACGCCTATTTACCAATCCTTGAACGGAGGAAATCCATGCCATTTACACCCAATCAAAAGGCATGGCAACAAATACGAAGAGGACGATATGTAGAATTCAATCTTGTCTACGATCGTGGAACAAAATTCGGATTAACCACCAATGGTCGTATAGAGAGCATTTTGATGTCGCTCCCACTAACTGCTCGATGGGAGTACTGTCACGAAGTAGACATTGGGACCGAGGAAGAACGGTTGCTCAAGGTACTTCGAGAACCTGTGAACTGGTTAGGTGCGTGATTCATTGTACTCTATTGAGGACTGGATTCGCTTCGGAGATGAACTACGTAGACCACTCCTCGTAGGACCAAATTTGTCCACGTCTACGAAGTTATGCATCGTAGGCGCGGGCCTCTCCGGACTGGCCATCGCCTACAGGATTGCTTCGAAGCGTCCCGATGTTGAAATTGAGATTCTAGAGAAAACAGATCGATGTGGCGGCACCATCGAAACATGGTCCGAAGGAGAATGGTTGTGTGATGTTGCAGTGAATGCTGCTCGACCACATCCCGCATTCTGGAGGCTTGTTGAGGACCTTGGACTTGGAAGTGCATTTGCTGAATCCAACCCTCAGGCAAAAAAACGTTGGTTGCTCATCAACAAGAAAAAAACACAACTATCTTGGATTTCTGCTCTAAAAATGGGTCCAATACGCCTGTTTCGATCTCTCCGTTCATCAAGAGAGGGAAAGAAATCAGTCGCTCAAGTCTTCCCATCAGAGACAATCGCTGATGCGATGACGCTCGGTATTGTGAATGAGAAATCCGCCAACGTTGATGCAGACTTTTTGATGCCCTCTTTGACGAAGTTTGGTGATGAACCACCAATCAAATGGTCAAAAATCAAGAAGATGCTGGTCGAGACATATCCTCTATTTCAACCTAGAAAAGGTTCTGTAGCATCTTTTTCTGGGGGCATGCAAACACTGGTTGATGCACTTGTCCAACAACTGAAAGCGTTTGAGAATGTCAAATTCCACTTCAATCAACACATCAGCAAGCCTGAACAGGTTGCAACAGAACATCATGTACCAATCAGTTCTGTTATTTGGTGTGCTCCTCTTGACCGAACAAATGAGGAATTCACGTCACTGGACGTCTACGTTGCAGGTTACCACAACAATGGTGTGAGCGAAGTTCAGCGAGGCTATGGGACATTAATTCCAGACGAGGATATACCCATTAGTGGTATATTGCATGAAAGCGACGTCCATCCATCGCCTCGTGCCCCAGCAAATCATCGTCTCTTCAGAATCATGGCGCCATCGAGTCGTTCGAGTAGCGGAGAAGCTGTTCGCATCTG
>JAYYFM010000021.1:0-11165 GCA_036158745.1 Thermoplasmatota archaeon | reverse complement strand
AACCATACCGTTACCCACTTGCCAGAGGTCGATGTATTCATCATTCTGTTAAACCATGTCAAGGTTGCCATAACCAGTACAAAACCGAATGGAAGTTTAGATCCACCCAATCCCATGACCCAAACAATGAATTTGGCAAAACCTCCTGAATTCTCGTTCAACAATGCATCGGGTTTCCAGAACAACATGTGGACGCCAAAGACGATTAAACCAAGAACGTACATGCTCATGAAACCAACAGGGCTTGGAGACTTCGTAAGAAGTACTTCTTCTCCTTCAATGAGCTTGAAACGATTTTTCATTGCTTCATCATTGGTTAGACGTTCAGCCTTTTCTTGTGTGTCGACGTCGACGCTTCCTGGCTCTTCGGATTGTACTTCTTCATCGCTCATGCGCTTGCACCGATATGTTCTCAGCACACAAGCACATAAGCCCTTTGCCGTAAACGGGAAAAAAAAGGCATCATATCGCTAATGAAGCAAGCCCCAACTATGCTCCGCATTACCACGAATCCAATCGTACATCGCTTCACGCCTTACGCCGTGTTCGTCCGTTATTGTGAGCGATTCTACTTCGAGGGGGTATTCGTTGTAGGTCAAATGTGACCAGATACCTCCACGTGTGGGTTGATGAAAGTCCCAATAGGCACGCGCAACGGCCCTTACTGTGACGTTAATGGTCGTACGACCATTCTTGAGTTTCACATGAAAGCGTGGAAGGTTGTTTTCTTGACGGTCTTTTTCAACACGAACACGCTTGAAGCGTTCGCTTCTTCCATGGACAGCATCATGGAACAGACCGCCTTGACTTACCGCGATGTGAGAGACATCTCGCCGCTTCCATTCGCGATGGTCTCGACTCAGGATGGTTGTGGAGAGATGAGGCAGGAACCAATCAAGATACGACCCGTCCGAAAAGTGGAGAACCCCCCAATACCAAGGGACACTCGGTGCTTGGACGCAGACTTTTTGGAAATATGCAGTCCCCTTCACTTCTTCACCATCGATGGTTCCTGAAACCTTCGTGCCGTGCAATCGCAGGATGTCATAACCGAGTGAGCCAAGGTAAGTGGCAGTTGCCTCACGAGCCGTCGACATGGCAGGATTCCATGGTGTCATCTTCAATTGAATGGATTGAACTGCCTCATGTGAAAGGTCCAAGTTAAGCCAAAATTGTGAGCGATCGGGTAGCATACCCATTGAGCAATCGCCTTCCAGCAGTGGGACGACAGCTCCTCCTCCTTGGCCTTCCTTGCCCGGCCACGATGCATGGTTGGAAGGTAGAACCACCATATCGCAAACTTTGGCAATGATTTCGTCATGCATAACCGAACCATCGAACCACCATGCACAAACCATACCATCGATTTGAATGGCTCCTTGATCATCAAACCCAGGTGTCCCCTTTGGCATCCATTGAACATCATTGATGTGGACTTGGTCGTTTTCTTTGGTTGACCATAGAACCATCAGTTGTTTACCCGCCATGGGATGTTCATCATCATCAAGCATAACGAGCCACCACCACCAATCCCATGTGAGATGTTCAAGGGGTGGACGTTGATTGAGCGTCCATAACGTTGAGAAATCTCCAGCAAAGGTGTCCATCGTATCCCTCACTCAATCTCTTTTGATTTGAAAATCAGTTGTCCAATAAACCAGAAAAAGGTAGCCTGAAACAACAGAACGATCACAGAAACAACAGTTGTTGCATACGGTCCCATACCAAGACCAAGGTCGGATTGAGCCCATTCCAACGCACCATAACCTGGTAATTCATTACCACCGCCAAAGAAGAAGAAGCCATCAGGATTCGAACCCCCTGCCCACGACCCTGCCTCGGTGAACATCGCCATATCTGGCCATACGAGGTAGGCGCCAGAATCAATGATGCTCATCGACCAACCGACAATCGACATACGAAGGAAACTTGATTCAGGTACAGACATTGAAAGCAACGCCATTCCAAGTTCCCAAGCCGCAATCGGAAGGGCGAGAATGATTCCATACTTCCAAAGAACGCCCAAGAAAGCGAACAACATCCCGTAGACGAGTGTCGCAAGTAAGGCAGCAATGAGAATCGAAAACCAGACGCCTAGATCTGCGAATCTGAAGAATTGGTCACCGGGGCCCATGAAGCCTGAAACGAGTGCAAGGAAAGTACAAACGACGAGAAGATAGGGCCAAACGATGGCCAGATATCCAAGCATTCGATACAGGAAAATCTCACCTCGAGCGATGGGTTTCGCCGTCATGTATTGCATCGTCCCTGAGGTCATTTCTTCTCGAATGAGACCCGTTGCAAGGAACAATGGAATGAATATGCTCAGTAAGAAAACAAATCCGAGTTTACCGATGCCAAGAATGAAGGCTCGATGTTGCGCTTCCTTACCGTATCGGTCTTCATCCGGGTCTTCATCGACATTGGGATCGGCATACACGAAATAGGAGCCACTGCTGGCGTCATAGACAAGAAGAATATTGCATGGAACGCCATCTCCATTGTCGTCTTTTTGGCTTGGTAGCAAGGATGAATCTGTACAATCACCGTCATTATCGTACCCCGTTTTGACCGTCGAAGCATCGGAATAATCCCAATCATAGTCGTCCTCATTGATGTACATCGATGCTGGTTCAGGATCGATTGAAGGCGACAATAATCCAGGGTGCGACATTGAATCGTAAATGTCCGTACCATACTTGATTTCCTGACCGTTGACGTAGCCATCTCCATCCCAATCGTAGGAATCTCCATCGTTGTCAATGGCTTCAATCTCGGTATTCATCGCATCGATGTAAAAGAGGAGTACGACTGAAATGGCGAGGAATCCAACCCCTAGGACAACCCATGTTGACAAACGGGTACGGTATTGCCGCATGGTAAATTCAGCAATCGCGGTTGCCTTTCGATCAAGCGAGGTCCAGATGGTCTCACCACGTTTCTTTTCCATCAACGTAACCCTCCTGTCAGATATCCGAGGATGGATTGAAGGTCATCATCCGGGTTGTTGATGACCATGACATCGTGCTCATTGTCAACAATGATTCGAGGTAAGCGTTTGTGAAATTCACCCAAATGATGTGTGAAGATTTTCAATTTGGTTGGACTCGGAAATTGCAAACCGTGGACAACATCCAAACTCAACACGTCCTTTGCAAGTGCTTTTGCGTCCTTGCATTCGATTTCGATGGTATGTGGAATGTTGTCCAATTGTTCCCGAATGGCATGGAGATTTCCAATGGCTAGGAGCCGGCCTTGGTGAAGTATGACGATTTGTTCCGTAATGCGTTCGATTTCGGAGAGAATATGGCTGCTCAACAAAACGGTTCGACCCATTCGGCCAAGTTCACGAATCACATTCATGATGGTTGTTCGTGCAAGGGGATCGCATCCTTGCAGAGGCTCGTCGAGAATAATGAGATCCGGATCATTCACAAGCGCATGAGCAATTTTTGCTCGCTGACGCATACCTTTGGAATAACGTCCGATTTTCTTGTGCATGACATCGGTCAAACCGACGAATTCCAGCACACGTTCAGCCTCCTTTTTCGCTTCGTCTCTCGTCAGTCCATGGAGGCGAGCGAAGGTCGAAACGAACTCATGCGCTGTCATCCAATCGTACATGTTTTCATTTTCTGGAACATAACCAACACGAGCGTAAGGAGCTGGATTCTTCCAAGGGTTGGTTCCGAACAAGCGCACCTCGCCTTGCGTTGGCTGGAGTTTCCCCATCAAGAGTTTGAACAAGGTCGATTTCCCTGCACCATTGAGACCGAGAATTCCAGTTACACCGCCACTGAGGGCAAGCGAAATTCCTCCAATGGCCTGATAGCGCCCATAGGTCTTGCCCACATTGTTGAACATTACAACAGGTGCCTGCGGTTGAGGCACCCATTGTTGCTCCTCAGCCTTCCCTTCTTGGGCAAGATCTGGAATCATTCACGGGTCACCTCCATCGAAGATACTCGGACACTGAGGACGTAGAGTGCAACGGCATTGATTGCGATAACTGAGGCAAGAGACCAAATCCAAGGATGGTCATAGACCACGTTCGTTCCAATCAGGGCTTGCCCAACATGGGCTACTGAATCGTACGGCGAAATCAGGTAGAGAATGGAACGGTCGAATAAACCCTCTACGATGGCAGCAAGTGTTTTTGTCCCTAGGAGTAGGGCGAGCAGGGCGATTCCTGGGAAGAATTTCCCACGTGAAACGGAAGAGAGTGCTAAGCCAATGCTGGTGTAGGTAACGACCAGCAAGAGGGCGCAGAACACAGTGGTGAGGAACATTGGAAACGTGTCCAGTATCCATGCCCATCCACGACCCATAGCGAGGATGTCAACGAAGTAATACAGGAAGAGAGTGCCGATGATGATGAACGCTTGAATCGTTGCTACGGCGAGGTACTTCATACCAACATAATCGAATCGATTAATCGGTCTGGAAAAGTACAGCGCACTGGTTCCATTTGATCGGTCCTCTGAGATAACACCTCCAACCAACAAGGCCGCTACGAGAGGATAGTAGAGCATGTTGCGTGGGAAAAATCCGAGAATGTGACCGTACAAGTTGTTACGACCAACACCCCAAAGTTCGTACAAGCCTGCTTCCCCGATAACAGCGAACAAAAGCGTCAGAGCAACATCGGTCATTGATGCAATCAAGACGAAAATCAACACAAGTTTCGTCGGGACACCCCACGGGCGATGGCCTTTGCGAACAATACCGAGAACATGGTGCCGGAATATCGCCCAATTGCGCATCCATCTCGGATTCAATGTCCCTTCCCAAGGAACGTAGACCTGCTCAAAGACTTGTCCAGTTTGAGCAACAGGTCGGGCGACAGATGCTTGATCAGAGGATTCAGAGCCCCAAGCAGCATCCATCCGACTTTGTCCAGTAACGGGTGCTGATGCATCAATGGTCGCTTCTTCGCTCATGCTCCCGACCCTCCCATTGACTCTGGAGCATCCACCTTTCGGGCCTCTGCAGGCGATGCAAGCAAATCTTCGCTCGATTTGACACCATAGCCGAAGCGTTCCATAATGACGATGAACAAGTCCTCAAGGGATGCTTCGTACTCATGCATCCGACGGATTTGTGCACCGGTATCCGCTGCGCATTTGAGAATTCTTTGCGTGGTCTTTTCCCCATCATGGCGTATTCGCATCATGCGACCTTCCCGCCGAACCTCGAGGCCCTCTTTCCCGAGAGCTTGTTCGAGTTCGTTGGCCATTCCCCACACGTGAATTTCGATTTCCCGATCGATGGCTTTCAGGTCCTCAATCCGTCCTTGAGCAGCAAGTTTTCCCTTGTGAAGAAGCACGATGTTCTGGCATACGCGCTCGACATCGTCCATCAGGTGACTTGCCATGAGAACCGAGCGATTTCCTGCGTTGACCATGTTAGAGAGCGTTGTCAGCATGGCTTGTCGAGCATCAGCGTCAAGACCGTTCGATGGTTCATCAGCGATGATCAGTTGTGGATCGTGAATAATCGAACAAGCCAGTTTCGTCGCTTGCTTCATACCCGTCGAGAATGAAGAGATTGGTCGGTACCTCAACTCACCGAGACCTACGTACTCCATGGCAGTATGGGCCCTTGACATAGCAACGACTGGATTCATCCCAAGCAATTCACCGCTGTACCGGACCTGATGAATCGCATCCATGTTCTCATCGAGGGCATCGTATTCGGGCATGTAACCAATCTTTGAACGAATGGACAAACCCTCAGTTCGAATGTCATGACCGAGGACTTTGCCCTCGCCAGAGGTGGCTTGAATGAGCCCAAGAATTGTCTTGAAGAACGTGGATTTGCCTGCTCCATTCGGCCCTAGTAAGCCAGTTGCACCTCGTTGAACCTCAATGCTCAATTTATCGAGAGCAACATGAGGACCATACGATTTGGTCAACTCATTGGTCTCGATAATGAGGTCGTTGACCATTGTTCTCGTCATTTACACGGAAAGGAAGTCTTTGAATCCTTTCACGTCACGCTATTTGATTGTCTTCGAAAAGTCGCTTCTTGTCCGAACAGCGATGCCCTTCTTGAAGCGTAGCGCCTCATCAGCATCACACTGTGCAAGACCGTGTCCAATCAACGTCCCTTGCTCGTCAACGATGAAACACGTTTGTCCTGCTTTCAACCAAGGATCGCAAGCAACAATAAATCCATGGAACACGTTTCTGCCACGCAGAACAAACTCAACAGCATCTTGCTCGACCATGAGCACAGCGGGTCCTTGTCCAAGACCAGATGTTGGTTGATACTGACCACCTCCATCGACAGGCACTGTCCTACGATTGTAGAGAATCTTCGACCCCATGTCCGTGATGGACAAACCACCATCGGTCAGTCTTGGGCTCAAAATGTGGGTGCCGTCCTTGTCAATGACGTTCTTCACTCGACCGGTTCCTCCGATGATGTAGGAACAGGAGTCGATCATGCTTGCAGCATCTTCGTAACCAACATTCGAGCAAACGACCAATTTATCGAGGATTTGTTGACGACGCAATGCATCCCGAAGCTCCGGCAAAGCAGCATCATCCACTCGAATATCTTCTTCGAGAAGACCATGTTTGATGAGGAGGTTTGATGCTTCTTGAATCAGAGAATCGGCTCCAATGTCAAGGATTAAGACTCGATCTGCATCGATGTGGAGTCGTTGCAATTCTTGTCGAAGCAAAACCGTATTGATTCGACGTTTCCATAGCCAGGATGGGCCATCAACCTGTGCAAATGGATTGAGGTCTTCGAGTGAGTATGGCAACAAACCAAGAGGCGTCTGGACAAGAATCTCAAGGTCCGGCAAGACATGTTTGAGACGGAGCACAAGCAAATCACAACGTTGACGCCAAGGACCTGGTTTTCCATTCAATACCAAGACATCTGTTGGACCAGAGGAAGCAGGTCTCCATCGATGTTGCAACTGCTTTCGAGCAACAAGGATGTGCGGGCGTGAGAGGGTATCTTCTCCTCCCCATCGCTCGCCTTTCTTCCGTTGCGTTGCTTGTTTGTTGACAACCTCGGACCAATCCTGTTCCCAGATACCTCCGCTCGGATGGTAGTCTCGAGCAGCCGCTCGATCGTCTTGGACCAAGTCATCGAGTAAATCCGATGAAATACTCGATGTGAACGGTCGTGTCGTTAGCCAGAGGAAGGCTTCACGCAGGGCAGGATGTTGATGGCTCCGATGCTCTGCAAGTTGCCAAATCGTTCCATCATGGACAGCCTGCTTGCATCGAGAAAGTTCTGCAAGCGTTACCTCGAGATTGTACCGTGCAAGCAGATTCGTCCTCTCTTCTTCATCGAGTTTGCGCACCGCTTCTGGCGTCCAATTGACAACACAAGGCACGAGTTCAGGCCATGCATGCAAATCACTCAACCGATAGGTCCCTTGAGGAGAGAGCAAACGATCGTCTCGGGCAAACAATGCATAGGCCGCAGAATCAAACAAATCAGCTCCGAGTGCGATCAGCATCGAGAACAGCATTGGATGTCCGCAACCAAACATGTGTCGTGGACGTTCAGGGGGAAGTTCGCCGATGGTAGCAAGCATAATTTTCGCCAGGTCCTTGTATCGATGTTGCTCCATGATTGGAACAATGCCACCGATAGGGTGAACGGCGAAGTCAAATTGACCCATTCCTTGTGCGGATTTCTTTCTCAAATGGCGATGAATTCCTCCTTGAATTGGTCCATTGAGCATTGTATCTTGTGCAGCAAGAATCGAAGCTTCGCATCGCTCTATGGTTGTTTGAACCGCTTGCAGTACCTCGTCTTCCGACATATCAGGTCGACTAAAGACATCGAGCATGGTTGCAATATCCACACCAATGGAACGTTGGAATTCAACAATTTCTTCCACACCTACCTCAACGTCGCCGTAGACATAGGACTGGAAAGTACCTGAATCCGTCATGATCACGCCGGGGAAGTTGATGAGGTCGTGAACACCTTTCTCGACAGCATGCTGCTTCAAATCATCATGCTTCCAGATGATGTAGGAGTTGGTGATGAGTCCTTGAATTCCGTATCGATCCCACATCTCTCTCGGCTCAATGGTCCGAATGTTTGGATTGATGACTGGAAGAAGCGCAGGAGTTTCAAGAACACCATGGGCAGTGTGCATCTTCCCGATACGAGCACGACCATCTCTTGCGACAACTTCGAATTTACCACGGTCGCTATCTTTGCAGGGGTTTGGGTCAGCCCGAGCACCATCCATCCATGCGGCCATAGTATCAACCCCATGAACTTCTCTTTTCAATTACCCGTTGAGACGTCAACAAATTCGACGTTTCCGTGTGTGAGGATGAATTCACGACCAAGCTCATCGAAGGTATCGAGGAGAGAGGATGAAAATTGAATTTGATTGATTTCTGAATCGTTTTCCAAATCGTTTCGGACACCTTCGAGCGTGCCCGGGGCGGCGCCGCACGACAAACACGCTCCTGTAAGGTCGAGGACGAAATTGAATCCTGTTGAGGCATGTTCCCATTTCGAGACTGCAATGCCACCGCCATGTCCATCGAGTGCTGCTCGGACAGGCCCCAGGCGAGAGAGCAAAACTGGAACGAGATGTTCCGTTTCGACCACATCTACAATCCGTGTGTTCTTGAGCCGTTCCTCTTCTTCCGGGTCGGTTTGTTCAGCGATTCGGCGGTTGGCCTCTTGTTCCATAGCCTTCTTCGCTTCGAGGGCGTAAGCACGAACCAAATCGTCGTCCATGATTCCTCCAAATTGAATTCCCGTTTGAAATCTTGCAAAGCCGTAGTATCATGATTGATTGCATCCATTGATAAGGGGGTGACGGTACCAGCCAACAGGTGAGAACATGACTGAAGTCCTGTTACGTGTCGAAAATCTTCACGTCTCCGTCGGAGATACGCCAATTATTCAAGGCATTAGCCTCGAGATGAACCGTGGAGAGATTCACGCCATCATGGGTCGGAACGGTGCTGGCAAGTCCACACTGGCCAACGTGATCATGGGCCACCCTGCCTACCAAATCACCGGTGGAACCATCCACTACAAAGGCAAGAACATCGAAGACATGGAGGTCTTCGAGCGAGCACGTGCAGGTATGTTCCTCTCGTTCCAATACCCTGCAGCGATTCCCGGCGTTCAGGTTGGAACCTTCCTTCGTAAGTCCGTCGCATCCGTTCGAGGCGAGGCCCCTTCGCCAAGGGCGTTTCGGCAAGAACTCAACGAAGCCATGAAGCAACTCGATATGGACAAATCCTTCCTCTCTCGCTACGTGAACGATGGGTTTAGCGGTGGAGAGAAAAAGCGTCTCGAGATTCTTCAGATGTTGCTCTTGAAACCTCATCTAGCACTCCTCGATGAGACTGATTCTGGCCTCGATATCGATGCTCTTCGCATCGTCGCAGAAGGCATCAACGCTGTTGCGAAAGACACAGGTTGCCTCATCATTACGCACTATCAGCGCCTTTTGGATTTGGTCAAGCCAGATGTTGTTCACGTTCTCATCGACGGAAAAATCGTTGAAAGCGGTGGTCCTGAACTTGCTCTCAAACTGGAAAAGGAAGGATATGATTGGGTGGATGCCCTTGCCTGAGGTGATTGAATGACACAAGAAGCTCAAGATGCAGTTGGAGACTACAAATACGGATTCCACGATCCCGAATCGGCCACCATACGATTCGACAAAGGACTCAGTGAACAAGTTGTCCGCGACATTTCGGAACTCAAAGGCGAACCAGAATGGATGACAGACATTCGCGTCAAAGCCTATCATCACTTCATGGAACGAGAAATGCCAACATGGGGTAACTGCGATTCACTTGCAGGCATCGATTTCGACAACGTCACCTACTTCCTTCGTTCATCCGATAAAACGGAGAAAGATTGGGACGATGTACCTGATGACATCAAGCGAACCTTCGACCGTTTGGGCATACCTGAAGCTGAACAGAAATGGCTGGGTGGTGTGACTGCTCAATACGAAAGCGAAGCCGTCTATCACTCGATCCGAGAAGATCTCGAAGAACAAGGTGTTCTCTTCCTTGACATGGATTCAGGACTCAAAGAGCACCCTGAAATTGTCAAGAAATACTTCGGAACGGTTGTCCCTCATACCGACAACAAATTCTCTGCGCTGAACACAGCGGTTTGGTCCGGCGGCTCGTTCATTTACGTGCCGAAAGGCGTCCACGTCGAGATGCCTGTTCAGGCCTACTTCCGAATCAACGCCAAGAACATGGGTCAGTTTGAGCGAACGCTCATCATTGCCGATGAAGGTTCATCGATTCACTACGTCGAGGGATGCACTGCGCCAACATACTCGACGGATTCTTTGCATTCCGCAGTGGTTGAATTGATTGCCATGGAAGGTGCGAAAATTCGCTATTCTACTGTACAAAATTGGTCTGCGAACGTCTACAATCTTGTCACAAAGCGTGGTGTTGCTCACAAGAACGCTACCGTTGAGTGGGTCGATGGTAACATTGGCTCGAAGTTGACCATGAAGTATCCTGCAGTTCTGCTCAAAGGAGAAGGAGCTCACGCTGAAGTTATCTCCGTAGCCTATGCCGGAGAAGGTCAGCACCAAGATGCTGGTGCGAAAGTGCACCACCTTGCCCCGAACACAACCTCGAACATTCTCTCAAAATCCATCTCCAAGAACGGTGGACGTTCATCCTATCGCGGTATGCTCCAGGTTACACCAAAGGCTGCTGGATGTCGCTCAAAGGTCGTTTGTGATGCACTCATGCTCGATGAAGACAGTCGGAGCGATACCTATCCAACCATGGAAATTGGGAACTCGACTGCTGATCTTGAACACGAAGCCAGCGTTTCCAAAGTTTCTGGAGACCAACTGTTCTACCTCATGAGCCGTGGCCACACCGAAGAAGAGGCCATGGGCATGATTGTCAACGGATTCTTCGAACCCTTCACCCGAGAACTCCCGATGGAATATGCCGTTGAGCTCAACCGTCTCCTTGAATTGGAAATGGAGGGCTCGATTGGATGACATCGTATCTCGATGCCAACGTTCCAAGTCGATCCGAACACCTCTGGCGCTACACGCCATGGTCAAGGGTCCATCCAGGCGCTGTTGATACCATTCCACAGGTCGATACGGCAACCATCAAAACAGAGGACTTTGAACTTGGTACCTCGGTCATCAAACCACTCCC
>JAYYFM010000020.1:0-11237 GCA_036158745.1 Thermoplasmatota archaeon | reverse complement strand
GCCCACGTTCGCGATGCAATACCAACGTAAACGAATCCAACTTTCTTCTTTGTGCCATCTTTGTTCGGACCTGCTATTCCAGTAATCGAAATTGCAATGTCTGCATTGGCTCGAGCGAGCGCTCCCTGTGCCATCTGAATCGCTACCTCCGCAGATACAGCTCCTCGCTTTTCGAGTGTTTTTGGATCAACGTTCAATTCACGAATTTTAGCGTCATAGGAGTACGTCACCCAGGATTGGTTGAACCACTTGCTTGCACCAGCGATATCGGTGAGTGTACTGGCCAGTAAGCCACCAGTACAAGACTCGGCAATGGTGATGGTGTATCCGTCCTTGAGGCGACGAACCAATCGGGCCGCAGCGGCTTGAGCCTCTTCGTCCATTGATTCGCTGTGATTCCACATCGGTTTTGAGGTTATTGCATTGCCAAGCGTTTCAAATACGTCACCGACGACGGAAGGATGGGTCTGTGGTCTAGGGGTTTATGACGTCGCCCTTACAAGGCGAAGATCGAGGGTTCAATTCCCTCCGGACCCATTACCAAAGGTGTTCTTCAAGCGACGTATCATCGCCTGCCACGACTTTTGTGATTCCAGTTTTCGATCGTATTTCATCTGCATTTTGATTACTCGACACGAGGAGCAGATGGACGGCTCGTCGCCACAATCCATCATCTGGAATCGAGTTTCGATGATCAACGGCGACCAGTACGCCATCCAGTTCCGCAAACATCAGTGCTCCAAGGGCATCTTGGAGTTCGTCCTGATGAAGTAAAATCCACCGAGCACCTTTCATCTCCTTACGAACATCATCGCCTAATTCTGAAAAGCGAACGATTTTCATGTTCACACCATCTTGTAGCGAAGCAGAGCCACGACTCCGCCCAATCCCATCAGTTGCTCACCTGCATCATGTTCAGTTGAACATTGAACCAATTTCCCGCCAATATCATCGAGTCCACGAATCCAATTACTCAACATCACACCATCAACCTCTGTTTCCTCATCGCGAAGCAAATCAATGGCGACCAGCAACGTTTCGATTGCCCCCTCTTCCATGGCACGAGCGAGGTCTTGTTGTCCATAGGCAACTGCTCCGTTCGAACTGATTCTTGCCCATACTTCCTCGAGCAGTTGCATTTCTTTGTTGATCGCATAATCCTGCAAGAACTCGTTAGCCAACCCCTCTCGAATGATTTCATTCGCTCCTGCCCGGCCGGCCATCGATGTTGCAATCAATCGAAGCGTTCGTTCAGGTTCGATATCAAGAATGACCGACTTGAGTTTTTCACGAGCGTGACCAGGGCCGCAGAGAATCATTGGTAATTCGGTTGATGTTGCCGCAAGTATTTCTTTTGCGACTTGCTTCTGGAAGGATTGCGCCACGCTTTCGCTTGTTCGAACATCGCCTCGCTTTCCTCCACCACGCATGGTCCATGTTGCCCCTTCACGGAGTCCTCTCGATGTGATCTCAAAGAGAATGATTTCATCGTTTTCAACAACAACAACCGCAATGTTGCTCTTGTTCGACGAATCAACTGCATCCTTGAGGAGCGTTGCATCAAAATCAGGAAATGGTTCGTTCGCAGCTAACTCAATCTCATCTCCCACCTCGATGAGGTGTGTATGATGCGATCCAATGTCCATCGGAGCCTGTACAATTGTTCCATGCACACGAAGGATGTCAGAGTAGGACTGATACTCAGTTGATAGGATTCGTAATTCAATCCACATTTTCTTTCGTTCAGCGGCCTTTGCTCGAGAACCCGATTCTGCCGTTGTTGTATCACGACGTTCCCCCAGCATAGCGATATGACGCCCATTGCTTGCTAGTCGAGCAAGAACCCATAAGTCATCTTCAGATTCAATCCGAAGTTTCCAATGGTTCTCGCTCTGATTGAGAATATGCATCGATGTTCACCCGAAGACACCCTTGAGGTGTCCGTCCTCATCCATATCCATATCGTTGGCTGCAGGTCGTTTTGGAAGTCCTGGCATCGTCATCATGGAGCCCAAGATGGCAACAACAAATCCTGCTCCTGCATTCAAACGGAATTCTCGGACAGGCAAGTCGAATCCATTCGGAGCTCCGAGCATTCCCGCATCGTGTGAAAACGAGTACTGTGTCTTCGCCATGCACACCGGTAACGAGCCATATCCCCAATCTTGTATTTTCTTCAATTGGCGCTTGGCTGCTGCTTCAATCTGAACACTGTTTGCTCCATACATGCGTGTTGCAATGGCGTTCACCTTGTCTTCAATGGAATCATTTGGAGCAACAAGTGGTAGAAATGGTCGTCCAGCAGCAACGTGATCATGAATGGCCTCGACAACGGCATGAGCAAGGTCTGCTCCTCCTTCTCCGCCTTTTGCGTGAACTTCCGTTCGACAAACACGTGCAGCACCGCTTGCACGTGCTGCTGTTTCAATCGCTTCCAGTTCTGCCTCAGTGTCGCTCATGAACTGATTGATTGAAACAACCACAGGTACACCAAAACGTGCCATGTTCTTGATGTGACGATCGAGGTTCGACGTTGCTCCTGCGATGACTGCTTGGACATTCTCTGTCTCAAGTTCTTGCTTGGAAGGCCGATATCCCCCTCGTTCTCCAAACGCTTTGCCATGCAACTTCATCGAGCGTACTGTTACGTTCATCACAACACAATCAGGGGCTTTCCCTGAGGTGTTGGTTTTGATATGCATGAATTTTTCAGCACCCATGTCACTACCAAACCCTGCCTCTGTGACGACATAGTCGGCACATGACAATGCGATTCGGTCCGCTACAATGGACGAATTTCCATGGGCGATGTTGGCAAAAGGACCTCCATGGATAAATGCTGGATTTCCTTCCAATGTTTGTACAAGATTCGGTAGGAATGCATTTCGAAGAAGCAAAGCCATGGCTCCAGCCGCTTCGATTTGCTCTGCCTTGATGGGATGTCCTTCGATTGATTCAGCGATGACAATATCACCGAGCCGCTTACGTAAGTCAACATAATCTCTCGCAAGGACGAGAATCGCCATGATCTCAGAAGCTGCTGTGATATCGAAGCGATCCTGTCGCACATGACCGTTGGCGGGACCACCTAAACCGATGACAACCTCTCGTAATGACCGGTCGTTCAAATCAACAACTCGTGGCCAGAACACACGGTTCGTGTCGATGTTGCATGCGTTTCCATGTTTGATGTGGTTGTCGATCAGGGACGAGAGAAGATTGTGCGCAGATGTCACAGCATGAAGGTCCCCAGTGAAGTGGAGATTGATTTCTTCCATTGGAAGCACTTGTGATTGTCCTCCACCTGCTGCACCACCTTTGATCCCAAAGACAGGTCCCATTGAAGGTTCACGAATGACGCACGTCGCATTCTTACCGATATGGCACAAGGCTTGTGTCAGTCCGATGGTTGTGACCGTTTTACCCTCGCCAAAAGGTGTAGGATTGACAGAGGTGACGAGGATAAGATTCCCTTTGGCAGAATCAAAACGTTGTTTCATACCTTCCCAGCTGAGTTTTGCCATGTATTGTCCATGAGGAATCAGTTCGCCAGAAGGGATGCCTAATTTCCATGCAATGGTCTCAATGGGTTCAAGTTTCGCAGCACGAGCAATCTCCAAATCACTTGCCATGAACCTCTGCATGTCCGTTTGGCTTTCAAATCAACCCCTGGAAGAAGGGCGAACCTTCCAATTTACGAAGGGTTTCAACCTAGCGGATTCACTCTTCTTTCATGGAACCGAGGTAGTCTGGTAGATCAACACCAGCCATCTTGGCTACATCATGGACAGGAGGTAGTGAGCGAATCAAGGAAGATACGAAGTTCGCAGTGCTTCCACCCTCGCCACCATTGCCTGAATCCCAAACTGTAATCTTGTCGATTTGGAGGTTAGCGATGGCTTCGGTTTGTCGAGCAACAATCTCTTCGATCTTCTCAACCATCAAGAGCGTAGCAGCGGCTTTAACATCGCCACCAGCACTTTCAACAAGTTGCTTGTAACCGTTCGCCTTTGCTTCGAGGACCGCCTTGGTACCTTCTGCTTCTGCGTTGAAGCGAGCGAGAACAGCATCCGCCTCACCCTGGGCGATACGGCGTTGGCGTTCTGCTTCTGCTTCTGCAGCAATTTCGATCTGTGTCTTCGAAATCTCTTCTCGAACGATTTCTTCAGCACGAAGACGTTCTTGTTCAAGATTGTATTGTGCTTTCTGGACTTCCATTTCAGCAGTACGTCGAGCAACTTCTGCACGTCGCATTGCTTCAGCTTCCTTTTCTTCAAGATCAGCCTGATACGCAGCAATCTCAGCACGAGACAGGTTTTCTCCCTGTACACCAGTTGCTTCTTGTTGTTGAACGAAAACACGTCGGTCGACTTCTGCAGCCTTCTTTCCTTTCTCGGCTTCAGCAACGTTTTGAGCGACCTGAACTTCTCGGTCTCGGTCTGCGTTTGCCTTACCGATTGCACCATCACGCTCAGCGTTTGCAACATCGACAAGCGCCTTGTTGACTGCACCTGCAGCGGCCTTCTTACCGATGCTGTTGATGTAGTTGGACTCGTCAGTAATATCGATGATGTTGACGTTAATGAGGAAAAGACCCAACTTGTGAAGTTCAGCACCAACGTTGTCACGAATGAGTTCGAGGAAAGCGTCACGATCTTGGTTGATTTGTTCGATGGTCAAACTAGCGACAGTCAAACGAAGTTGACCAAGGATGATTTCTTGAGCCATTCCTTCAATGTCGTTCTTCGTCAGGTGGAGTAGACGCTCTGCAGCGTTGTTCATGATGAGCGGGTTTGTGCTTACACCAACCGTGAACGTCGATGGTACGTTGATACGGATGTTCTGTAGCGACAAGGCGTTGTCGAGTGGAATCGAGATTGTCATTGGAATAAGTGAGATTTTCTTGTACTCTTGGATCAATGGCCATACCATGACAGCACCACCATGGATACATCTCGAGGCTTTACCACCCCGGATTCGTCCATAAACGACAAGAATTTCGTCAGAAGCACAACGCTTGTATCGTGTTGCGACCAAAATTATTCCAAAAGCTGCGATAGCCAATACGCCAAAAACGATGAATACTGCCCAAAAACCTGCATCCGCCATGTTACAAAGTAGAGTTGGACGTTTTTAATCACTTTGCCTGCACTCTATTTAGACAAGTCTCACTCTTCGGAGGAACCGTCTTCAAGTGGGACGACAATCATCGTCGATCCAATAACATCGACGACTCGGATGAATTCGCCGGATGGAATCAGCATTGATTTATCCTGTGCTCGAGCAAGAAGCGTCTTGAGTGTTCCATCGACAGGGACTTGGATTTCTCCAGTTTCGTTTGGTTTGATGCGAGAATAAACCTGTCCACGTTGTCCAATGGCATCGTTGTAATTGACTGTACCATCTGCTTGCAGTTGATTGATGCCGTACATCATCTTACCCATGCCATACATGCCTGCAGCAGCACCAACGCCTCCTGCTAACACGGCTACGACATCACTTCCTGTTGCAGATAGGCCAAACATTCCAGTCAGGCCAAACATCATGACGGCAACAGACAATCCTTGGACGCTCAAAATTTCAAACGCTCCTCCACCCGCATCAATATCCAAGCCGATGGCGTCGGTCACGCCACCCAGGACGTCACCGACCATCATGAGAAGCATCATGATGAAGAAGAGAATTCCACCAAGGACAGCACAACTCACAAAGATAATCTCCATCAGTGAAGGTGCCTCGATTCCAACAAACTCAGTTATCATCTCAAACAAGGTCATGGATATCATCAACCGATAGTCATTAATTGTCTTTTCCTGCCATTTGGCGCAATTTGTAGCGTTCTATTGCAACAATAATCGACAACGAGAGACCAGAAAACAGTGCTGAGACGATGTTTGGCATACCTGCCGCCCACATCAACAACCACACCCAAAGAGGCAGAAACAACATCAGAGTACGACGAATGAATGGCCAGAATCCGCCAAACAATTCCTCCGAGCCCTCATCGAGAGCACGAATCGTTGTAACAGTGCCTGGGTCGACTGGAATCATACTGTTCGCCCGAGGTTCAGACTGCAGCGAGCAAGAAAATCAACGATACGACCCAGAGGCCAACGCCGAATCCAACACCTTTGCCTTGGCCCTTGATTGCATCATCGTGAACTTCCCGACTCATCTTGAGGGGGTTGAGCAAGAGGTCACGCTGTTCTTGCCTGAAAACAATCAATGCGAGCATAAATGCAGCGGCTGCACTACCTCCAAAGAGCGTTGTAATCCAACCTTCGACCTCGCCCACAAGTTTGATCGAAAGAAACACTTGCGTGATAGCAAACATCATCCAGAGAAAAGACCCACGTTCTGCTGCGGCCATGATGTATGGACAACGGCCTTCTTTTTGAATACATGGCCTGCATTTTCTATATTCAGCCAAGATGCTGAAAGCAGACGTTCATGAACAATGACTCCAAAGAAAGGCTATGTTCGGTTTGAGATACGCTGTCGGCGGCTCTCCAATCGACCACTCTCTATCGCCCGTTTTGTTCGACCTCGTTCTTGCCCATCTTCGTTCACGAGGATGTTTCTCCGAACTTGATGTGTCTTCTGTTACCATCTTGGAAGCAGACCACATCGACGAGGTTCTTGGGTGGGCGTACATTGAGCACGATAAGCACCAACCCATTTGGAAGCCAGCCAACCAAAAGCTAAGTACGTTCCAACCACATCTCATGAGTGAAGCAATGGGTGTGGTTGAAGTTGAAGGGGATGCAAGGTTTCTTCCAAAACTACGACCAAACGCACGTCGAACCAAGATTGCTCAGGTCCCTGAACGTTCCTCTTCAAATGAGGTTTGGATCAATCTCACTTCGCCACTCAAGCATCAGATACAGAGTATGGTGTTCACACCCATTGATGAGGCATTGGATATTCTTTCAGTGAATGCACTTCGCTACGATGGACAAGGATGGTATTGTGCCACGACCGATGGGGAAGGTGTCGTTCATGTAGCTTCATACTTCGGTATCGATGCAGCAAGCGGTGCTATTCTCGGCATCAACGGAGGTGGGGGGGCCGCTCGCTCCATTGCGTCGGCATGGATGAAGCATGGGGGACGTATCGTTTCAATCGGAGGAAAGCGACAACTTCCCGCAACCCTTGTGAATGCAAGGTCAACCGATGACATCGTTTTTGATTTGATCATCGATACCGAGGGATCGCTCGAGCAAGCTATGGCAGGAACCGTTCAATTGAATCCAGTTTATTCTCCACTCCGTGGTTCAATCGATGAACGAATGGAGTATCTATCGAAAGTCAATGACACCATTGATGGACGATGGATGCTTGCAGCTCAACATCTCGAATGTTGGCGCAGTTTGTGGACGCCCCATTTCTCAGACCATCTTCCGGCCCTTGAACAACTGCTGACATGGTTGGTCGTTGTTGAATTTAAATTGGAACAAAATCGACGCAATTGAATGCAACAATCAAATGTCTCAACGAGAACCGACCTGCATGAGAGAGAGAGCGCTAGCCCTCATATGTCTGCTTCTTCTCTCAACAGTTTCTAATTCTGCAGCAGCTCCAGAAGAAGATCAAAACTTCCAACCATCACACACTGGGGTAGATTTCCCAGTGGGTTACGTCGACTTCGCTCAGCAAGGTGGTGCCTTTGAAGAGGAACACCGATTGGTCTATCCAGCACTCAACAGCGGCGAAGGGCAAGAGATGGCTGGAAATGGACCGTTTCCTTGGGTGTTGCTGCTCATTGATGAAAACGAATCCCCTGATAACTACATGCTCATTTCAACACGTATTGCTCAGCGTGGCACCATGGTCTACATCCACACAGAATTGGATTCAGATACGACTCCAAGTTGGCAGAGTCTTGCCGACACCGTCCTCAACGTTCAATCTTGGATGAGCGATGCGAACAACTCCAACGATGTGGTCCTTGGAATGTTTGGGTCCGTCGATGAGAACCACTGGGGGCTCATCGGGCATGGACGCG
This sequence comes from Thermoplasmatota archaeon, assembly GCA_036158745.1. Lineage (GTDB taxonomy): Archaea > Thermoplasmatota > Poseidoniia > Poseidoniales > Poseidoniaceae > MGIIa-L2. Next base: position 3,232 of record JAYYFM010000020.1, on the reverse strand, counting down.
GGGCAACATGGGCCACCAACGTTTACATCAATTGGGATTTTCTAGCATCTAATCCTCAACTTCAACCTCCTCGTGCGATGGTAGGGCTAGCGATGCAAGTCGATCAAGTCCAAGATCCAATGATCATCGAAGGAGCGAGTCCAAACATAGCATTGTACATAACCGGAAGCGCCGATGAAGTAGCACCTGCAACCGAAAACGTCATTCCCGTTTTAGAAAACATCGATGGGTTGGCCTGGCAAATCCTCTACTCGCTGGGTGCTAACCACTACCAGTATCAGGATAGTTCATCAGTCTTGGAAGATTTCAACGATGGTGATGCTTCGTTAACACAAGAGGAACAAATCGATCATGCCATGGAGCACATTTTGCCCTACTTTGATTTGACGTTGCGTGGTGACCATTCGAAATTCAGAGAGGCGTTTAATCGAGAAAATAATCTCTACTCATCCTCGGATTCGAATGGATACGTAGACGAGTTGTTGGATGATGCTAAACTGATTCGTATCTCCAACGTTACGAGTCTCGATGGGACGGTTTTCGGGCCACAGGATGATGGAACTTTTGAAGCTCTATGGTCCATGAGAAACGGGGAGGTGTATGCTGATTTACCCCCGGAATGGACCGTCGAGGCTCATTGCCTCCTCGACAATATGACCGAGTATCAAGCAACGATTTCCAATGACAACGTTTTCTGCACAGTGCCAATGGAAGGAATTTCCCCTGGTCAGCATGAGCTGAGATTGGTCGTTGCCGTTGAGGGTGGAACAGGATTTGCAAGTTTCGATTTTACTCGGACAAACGACCCAATCGAATTCGAAAATCCGTTGCCTGAACTTCTGGTCCCACAACGTGGCTCTGTCGTTCTCAATGTGTCGGACATTGCCAACGATCCAGATGGACAGATTATCCGCATCATGGGTCTAACACTTCTCGAAAACGAGTCGCACTTTTCGGCTGTCGTCAATCCAGAAGGTACTTCCCTCACGCTGTTTCATTCTGTTGACGAGGAATGGGAAGGTGCTACGAAAATCGGTCTCGTCTTGGAAGCAGATGGAGACGTTCTCGACCAAGCAAACGTGACGATTAATGCAAGCATCCTCCCAGTCAATGACCAGATTGTACAGCTTTCGACCATTGACCAACAAACGTTGGTTGAGGATGGTGCTTCTTTGTACCTCAACTATGAAAATTACTTCTTCGACCCAGAGCAACAACCGCTGACGGTGCTGATTAACGGAGCACCTCAAGGAACCGGAGATGCGGTCTCATGGAGTGTATCCAGCGATTTACCCATCATCGAATTCACACCGCTCCCTGATGCAAACGGTGCTGAAGTCTTCCAACTCTCCATTTCGGATGGATTCAATCCTCCGATTATCGCAGACGTTCCACTTCGTATCGAGGCAGTGGACGATGACTTTGTCGTTGATGAGACTGCATGGTCCGTTTCAATGGAAGAAGAAGAAACCTTACTCATCGACCTCTCCGAATTCGCATCGGATGTTGATGGCGATGTCTTGACATGGACGGTTGAACCAAGCGGTGAATCCATTGTTGCAGCCGCCGTATCTGGACAAGAACTGCTTCTCTCTGCGCTTTTGGACACGTGGGGTACGGATGAAATGTGGTGGTTGAACGTCACTGATGGAACGACGACGTATTCGAAATTGCTCAATGTGAGCATTGAACCGATGCCTGATCAACCAACCATTAGCAACGCTTCCGCATCAATTCCTGATGCGTCCTCTCTGCGCATTGCGTGGGATTGGTACGATGCTGATGGTGACGAAATGGATGTCGAAATCCAAATCAACGGGGTCAAGTCGAATGGCTCGCGTGAATGTAGCGAGATGGGGGCATGCACGGAAATCAACACCATTGCGTTCGATCCAGGTTCGATTATCAACATCGACATCATCGCACGCGACTCAGAATTCCAAGATGTAGTGGTCCGATTGAATTCCATTCGGATAGTAGATACAACCTCCACAAACACCGTTGATGGTGATAATTCTGAGTCAGGTTCCAATGGTACTTTTGTTGCAGCCATCATCATTGTTCCACTCGTAGCGATTGTTGGCTGGCTCCTGCTTCAATTCAGAAAGCCACCTCAGAAACCTATTTCTGAGGTATCATCGGGTGGATTGCTGGCACGTGCAGAAGCAAAGGTCAACCAATCATAGCGGAATGTTTCCGTGTTTCTTCGGTGGGCTCCACTCTCGCTTTGAACGGAGGATGGCCAATGCTCGACAGAGGCGTAACCTGCTTTCTGTTGGTTCGATGACATCGTCAAGCCAGCCGTTTCGTGCAGCGACATAAGGATCGCCAAACTTTGCTTTGTACTCTTCAACGAGTCGTTGTCGAACCTCTTCCTTTTGGTCGTCCTCGACAGCATTAATCTCTCGTCGGTGAATGATGTTCACAGCTCCCTCGGCGCCCATAACGGCGAGTTCAGCTGTCGGCCATGCAACGTTGTAATCGCTTTGCAGGTGCTTGCATGACATAGCAAGATAAGCGCCGCCGTAGGCCTTACGAGTGACGAGTGTGAGTTTCGGAACGGTTGCTTCTGCATACGCGAACAGGAGTTTTGCACCGTGTCGAATGATGCCTCCCCATTCCTGAACAACGCCTGGAAGGAAACCAGGAACATCCTCGAACGTAACGAGTGGGATGTTGAAGGCATCGCAAAGTCGGATAAATCGTGCAGCTTTGATTGAAGCGTCAATGTCCAAACAGCCAGCGAGGACGTTTGGCTGATTCCCTACGACACCGATGCTACGTCCATCAAGGCGAGCAAATCCAATGATGATGTTTTCAGCATAGTTTGGGAACAACTCGAGGAATTCCCCATCGTCAACAACTTCCTCTACGACACTCACCATATTGTACGGTCGGTTTGGATTGTCTGGGACGAGCGTTTCAAGTTCGTCGTTGCTGCGATCGATCGGGTCTTCCGTAGGAACATGTGGTGCTTCAGCATCGTTGTGATCAGGAAGATATGAGAGAATTTCCTGAACCAAAAAGAACGCATCGTCCTCATCGTCTGCAACCAAACATGCAATACCTGATCGGGATGCGTGAAGATTCGCTCCACCCAGACCAGCAGCATCAACTTCGCCGCGTTGAACTTCGGGAGTTTCCAATGGCGATGAGAGAAACAGTTGGCCGTGTTCTTCTCCTAAGATGGTGAAATCAGAGAGGCTTGCTGCAAGGGCGGATACGCCAACAA